>VXNX01000014.1 GCA_009840385.1 Candidatus Dadabacteria bacterium | reverse complement strand
TTGGTTGACTGTGCCACTGCGTTGGCGGTCTCCGTCGATCTCAATGCTATCTGCCACGCCAGCCGTGCCTGTTTGTGTGGTAGTCGTTGTGGTAGTCGTTGTGGTCGTGCCAACAGCACGCGCCGGTAATGTAATCGACCCTGGATTATAGCCTGTCGCACTCGCAGTCAAGGTGCCCGAAGTCGTGGGTAACGGAATCGGAATATTCTGGGTCCCCGTGACATTCACCGTCCTGGAGATGCCCGCCCCGCTGAGCGTCACCGTCACAGCCGTCGTTTCAAGCGTGCGTGCTGCGTTTCGAGCCGTCACCTGAACGGTCTGCTGACCATTCACCTGGTCCCCGATGAGCGCGAGGGAAAGGGTGCCGGGTAAGGTGACCGTAATCGTCTCTGTGTCACTCGTATAGTCTGCCGTCGTTGTCGCGGTAAGGACAAAGTCCCCTGCGGTGCCTGGGAGCGTGAGTGTGCTGGTGAGCGGTGTCGGTCCGTCGGTTCTCGAAAGCGTGGCACCATTGTTGACGTTCAGGATGACAGAGATGCCGGAGGCTTGAGTTCCCGCTGGATTCAGTGCGGTCACCGTAACCGTGCGCGTGTTCCCTGTATCTGGTGAAACCGAAATACTCAGACTGCCTCGTGTTGGGGTAGGCTCCCGAGCTGTGTCGTCGTCACGAGAGGCACCGCCACCGCTACCGTTGATATTGAAGGTTACCGATCGCCTGTATGTCGTTGGTGTCGTACCACTGATACTCGCAACAACTTCCACAGCCCCTGGGTGGTCAAGGAGTAGGTACGTTACAGATGCAAGTCCTTGTCCATCGGTGCTATCTGTTACGTCAACACCAGTATCAGTATCCGTCCCTGATGGAGGTGTATTCGTTAAAATTCCTCTATTTGCGGTAAATGTAACTTCCGTGCCTGAAATTCGCTGCCCGCGTCTTGTCACCTTGACAACTAAGGAATTCTCGAGATCGCCGCTCTTATCTGTCCGTTGGTTATTACCTGAAACTATCTCTATATTTGGCACACTTGTAATAGATTCTGCAGTTGCAGTCAGAAGATCCGAGCGGGTTACTCCTGCTGCTGCCGCTGTGATAGTTTCCATCCCAGCTGATGAACCTAACTGGTAGTAAGTTTCCGCGACACCACTATTATTCGTTTCCACGGTTATTGTCTGAGGAGTCGAGGGATCGAAGGTATACATTGTTTGGGGAATACTGGGAATTGGGATAAATGCAGCACCTGTTGCAGATGTTGTAAATGTGACACCTAACCCAGAAATCGTTCTACCCTTTCCGTCTTTCACTCGAATCCCAAGCGGATTTTCAAGTCGTCCGCTGGTAGCACCCTTCTGACCTGATGAACCTTGTGTTGCCTCCAGACTCGGAAGACCGTAGATAAAGAAAACAGTTTGAGGGGGGACATAGTTATTACTACCAACAACTGTTATAGTAACCTTGTTGGTCGTGCCGTTCATATCCACTTTGACAGTTGCTGAACTTGAGGTTGTAAGAGACCTACCTTTAGATCCCATGTAATCGCCGTCCGTTCTCGTTACATTTACATAGATCTCCCCACTACCTGAAACAACCTCATACTTCACCCGAACGTTATCTCCGATGGCGGTTGCGCCAATAGTTGGATCGCTGAAGTCATCAAAGCCCCGTCTTTCAAGAGGGGTCACTGTAAGTTCAGCACTCGTTACAGCCGTGGGGTTTGCTACGACATAAACTGTAAAGTCTAATTGGGCTGCTGCTCCGACACCAGCTGGACGATCCGCTGTTGGAGTTGTATCCGTTATATCAATTTCAACGGTTCCAGCGGCAGTAGCAACCAGGGTCAGGGTCACACTGTTGGAAAGTTTTGCAGCGTTTTCTCCACCGTCCGACATTGTGTGGGAAGTAGTCGGAGTAATTTGATAGTTTCCTACTTTCGTGATATTTGCCCCCGTTACCGCAATCTGAATGCTTTCTTGATCGTAGTAATGTGCATCAGCATAAGGCACTTGGCTTTCCGCCTGATAGCCGGGGGTACTGTCCTCCTCATAATAGGTTGCTATCTGTCTGTCTGTACGATTCGCAACAGGAACTGATTTGTAATTCGGCCTAATACTTGCAGATTGAGTGCCTACAGTAAATGATATTGTAATAGGCTGATTCTGTGCATAGGTTTTCAGGTCACCTGAGCCTCTTGTGAACTTTGTAATCGCGTCTGCGGTCCCCTGCACGCCCAACGCCAGCACAAGCCCCACCAGCAATCCAAGCACGATTTTTCGCGTCGTTAAATTCTTCATGAAAAAATATACCTCTCTTGTGAGTTATCCGTTACCCGTTACGAGAGAGCGAAGTTCAGCGAAAGTCGCTTAACGCATAACTGAAAGGGTGTTTTTGATAGGATGTTTCCCCATCGTAGAAAACCCGCACTGACAACCGATAACTATGTAAAAAAAGATGTGTTTACCTTGACCTTGCTTATATCCCCCTGCTAGGGTGGGAGGGCGGCAATTCCTGTCGGCACAGGACCTAGCAGTGCCGCCCCAACAAGGTATTTTAATATGATACTACATTTCCCACTAAAAAGTCAATACTTTTTATATTATAACGCATTAACGCATAAATCTCGGAAATGGATACAAACCACAGAACAAATATCCTAATTCCCCCTGATAAGGAGGCTTTCTTGGTTCGTAGGTCGCCTCGCCCGTTTCCTGCGATTCATCGCACGTCCATATTGCTGATCCACCTGCTCTGATTCCCCCTTGATAAGGGAGGTGAGGGGGGTTCGAAAGGGTATCTGGAACACCCCCATCTGCCCGTGCCACGCCGTTCTACCCGACCTACAGGGCGTGCCTCACGAGAACCGATGGAAAACCCAAACCCCCAAAATCCGCGTCCTCCGCGATAATCCGCGATTCAGACAACAAAAAAGGCACGGTGCCTACACCGCGCCTCTTACTGACAATTATTCTTAATATGGCTTCACATGCAGCGAACCCCAGTTCCAATGCCCATCGATGAGTTCGATCCGGGCGTGTTCATCGCTCGTCAGTGCCGATGCCAGATCATGCCACGCACCCCCAAGTGGAAACGCAACATCGCATTCCACTACACCCGGTGCAATCTGAACGGGGTTCGCGAGGCGCACCTGCTTCTGGGGCTTCAGCAGCGACCACGTATATTCAATCGAGGCATCCCACCGCGCACGTTCGCGTCGTATTTCTATCAATGAGCGACCGGCGCGCTGGGCAGATGTATCACACGACAGCGGAACAGAAACACCCCGTAACTGCACCTGACACCGAACTATCGTCTTAATGCCACCGCCAGTCACGCCGGGCCACGCGCCGCCCGGATGGACCCGCACGTTCAAACGGTAATCGCGTGCGGTATCTATGTCGTGCTGATATTCGATCTCGGCATAGAACAGGTTGTCCTCCGAAGGAAACCGATCGGTTTCTATCTCATCTACATCGGAAACCTCAGAAGTTTCTCTCGGCGGTGGGTCCCCAGGCGAGGACGCAAGACTGAATCTTTCGACACTCACCGCTGCGCCGAACCCCAGAAACACAATCCCGAAAATAAAAAGAAATATCCGCAAACTTAAGGGGTTCCGCACGGTTCGTCCTCCTCTAATGGTGCTTTCGCCTCTGGGGGTTCTGGCAACGCCCGCAAATAAAAACGCAATAACATCCGATACCGCGGATCCCCTTTCGGATACGAATACATCGGAATCGCCCATGCTGGACGCGGCACTTGGATAAGTTTGTTTCCGTTTCGCACAACAATCATTCTTTAATTATACCTTGCGGTTCGTAGGGGCGGGGTCTCCCCGCCCGTTTTCTGTCGTTCTAACCTTAACCCTCTTAAACCAAAGCGCGTGGTTTCCTGCAACACCGGTTTTTTAACAATTGCTTCTGAGCTGCTGCGTCCGTTGTCCTTGCAGAGTCCCAATTGCGAACAGACCTTTCATAACCTAAAGTAGGTTTCTTAACTTAACCGAAAACCATCGTGAAATGAAATTAGGTTTCCTTAAATGGCATAATTTGTCTTTGCTTTACATTTGGAACGATGCCCAGATTCAATAAATTAAAAACCAATTTTAGATCGGTGTTGACAACGGAAACGCCGCCCAGACACCCATAATTAAAAATCGTAATCCAATGTCCAAAGGTTGGCAATTTCGCGTTCCAGTTCGCCATCAAACGTCTGGAAACCGACATCTAACGCGCCAGTGAGTTCCAAGTGCGTGCCGAGTTCCCAAGATGAGCTCAACGTCGCAATCAACTGATGCACTGCGTCCTCTGCTCCTGATAACTCCGGCATCCCCTGTAACCGCACATGCGCAAAAGACAGATCGAACTCAGCCTCGAGGAGCGCGTTCACAGAATTGCCCGCTTTGATACTCAGTCCTGTTGGCGCGGGGTTCACCGCGTCAAGTCCTAAACCCGCTAACGTGGATACATCATAGCCGTTATCTTCAAGCGTTTTTAAGGCATTCGGCGGACCGAACACACCCCCGTTCCTGCCGAAAATACCGAAAGAGACCTGCACATCTCCGAACGTTCGACCGAACTTCGCACCGATGTCCGTAGCACGTCCCAAATCGGAGACGCTGTATCCCTTGAGTTTCGTTTTCGTGAAGAGTCCCGCATCGAAGCCAGCGACCGGCACAGAGACTTCCAAATTAGATTTACCGAGAATCTGATCGCCACTTTGCACCGTCGCCTCCAACTCACACTTCGCTGCACCCATCTCAAACGGGATGTCCGCAGACGCACCCCATGAGACATCCGGTCCGATCTGGTTCACTGAAAGTCCAATACTCCGATCCGCATCCGCATTCATACCCGAAAACATCACCAGCGTGAGAAGCAACGCGCCCCACACCCAATTCTTTCTACCGTTCTTCAAAAACATTTGTGTATCTCCTTATATTGATTTAATAGTTTTCAGTTCTCGTAGGAGGTTTTTGATAGGGTATTTCCCCTAGGTTACCTCGTCCTTACGGAGGTCTTCGGTAACAATTCACCAAAACTTGGAATATCCCAAGACACGGGGAGATTGTTACCAGAAACCCTCTTAACCAACAACTGACAACTGACGACTGATAACTTCTCTATAGAATACCGAGATTTAGGGGCTAAACGGAAGTGGATTCAACCGGGCAATATGCTGATTTACAATACATACGCAATAAATTTGCCAAGAATCGGTTCTAAAACTCCCTCGCTTTGGCGGGAGGAGTATGTCAAAGGTTGTGTCCTTTCTCTTGTAGCGCAAACTTTCCAGTTTGCGTCCTTACGCTTGTTTTCCAGGCACGGTAGGTTCGGTTTTGCGGCGTACTCGCCCAAATGCGATCTGCATTCCCAACCGCAACGACGCTGAAGCGACACACCCCGAATCCGCGTCAATCCGCAAAATCCGTCTAATCCGCGATTCAGACTACTGCTCCGCCACCCGGAAAGACAAAATTTCTCCTCCCGTTTTATCGTCTGTCCTGTAGCGAACCGGCACCCGTTCGCCTACGAATGTCGCTGGGAAAATCCGCCAGGGGAATCGCGACGGCTCCTGGGCATGTACATGATTCCGGTTCTCCGACCGCCAATACAAAAACTCTTCGGGCGTTTCCAAAAGCGTTTTCCCAGGCACGACCTTCACGGCGTAGTCCACTTCCCATTTATCGCGTTCAGCCCCGACCGGAGACCCATAGCCGAGACTGCCCCCGGGTGCTGAATGAATCTCGCCACTCCGATCCACAAAGTCGGCGTTGATCTCCGTAAAATCACCGTTCGCATCTATGGAAATCCCGAACTCCAGGAGCATCACCTCAACGATCTTGACATTGCTCCCTGTGAACCTCAGCCGCACACGCGTCGCCGTGAAATGTGCATCCAACAGATACAAGTCGTGCTGGAACCCGTTCGCGAGGGTGCTGACATCCGTGCCTTCCCAATTCTTCACTGTTGCCGGCATCTTGCGATTGCTATACCCCGATCCAGAGCCACCGGTAGGCGTCGCACTGTGTGCCGTGATGTTCTGTCCCTTGACAAAAATAGCGTCCACCCGTGTCGGATTCCCATTGACAGCGATATTGATGTCCAAGTCCTTTTTCGTCGTATACGTCTGAAAGTCGTTATCCGCGGCGGCATGCACAAGCTGCTTCGGATTGCCGTGCACACTCACACGCCCGCCGTTATTGAGATAGTTGACGCATTTCTTGAAAAATAACGCGTTGTGTAAAGAGAAACCCTTCGCGGGTGCATAAGCAATATCAGCAGTGGCTTCAGCATTGCCGACGGTGGCGGCGTTGGCACGGAGCGTTATCGTTGCCGTGCCTGTTCCAGACGCGGGTGCCGTCCATGTAACACGATACACCTTGTCAGAGACTTTCGTAAATGCCGAGACCGTTCCGACATCCGATGAGAAATCATTGAGGGCGATCCCCGTAACATCTTTGTTGAACGTTGCTGTGACGGTCGTCGTCTTCCCCAGAGAAATGAACGATGCCCCTGCCGCGAGTATGACCCTCGCGGGCGGTATCGGTGCATAAGCAATATCAGCAGTGGCTTCAGCATTGCCGACGGTGGCGGCGTTGGCACGGAGCGTTATCGTTGCCGTGCCTGTTCCTGATGCGGGTGCCGTCCATGTGACACGATACACCTTGTCAGAGACTTTCGTAAATCTTGAGACCGTCCCGACATCCGATGAGAAATCATTGAGGGCGATCCCTGTCACATCTTTGTTGAACGTTGCCGTGACGGTCGTCGTCTGACCCGTGTTCACCGACGCTGCAAGGCTTGTGAGCGACACCGTTGCAGGGGGCTCAGGAGCATACGCAATGTTAACCGTCGCAACAGCATTCCGTTCGGTTGCTGCATTGGCACGGAGCGTTATCGTTGCCGTGCCGTTCCCTGATGCGGGTGCCGTCCATGTGATCCGATATACCTTGTCAGAGACTTTCGTAAATCTTGAGACCGTCCCGACATCCGATGAGAAATCGTTCAGAGCGATCCCCGTAACATCTTTGTTGAACGTTGCCGTGACACGCGTCGTCCGACCCGTGAACACCGACGCTGCACTGCGTGTGAGCGACACCGTTGCAGGGGGTGTCGGATAGGTGAAGCTGAGCGTGGCTTCGGGGTTGCCTTGGGTGGC
>VXNX01000012.1 GCA_009840385.1 Candidatus Dadabacteria bacterium | reverse complement strand
TCAACAACTGAAATCCTCTGCGATATAAATCGCTACTGCGTAAGTCCTACTATAAAGAGATAGAAGGCGATCTCCGCGAGCTGTTGAAAGAGTTTGGACCTCACCGTTCCTCTTATCGCCCCCAAGACCCGTTTTGGCGGTTGAAAAATGCTCGAAACCTTGAAGACCGGATTTGGGAGATACCGAACGAACACAAAATTAGCGAAAGTCGACGGTCGGACGGAACATCAACGGGCGATGCACTTATTGGCGATCTACGGGAACACGGAGTCGGCGGGTTCCTTCCGCCGATTGCTGCACAACTCCGAAACGACGTAGACTTGAGATTTGCAATAGTGGGTAGGCTCTTGGGTTCTCATTTTCCTGTCACGTACCATGCAGATATTCTACAAGCGGTTGGTATTGAATGGACATTTGGATGGGCGATCGGGATTCCTCCGCAACTCCAAGCCCCCGGACCTCAACTAAACCCCCGAAATCCCAGATTCCGTTCAGAAGTCTTAGAAGCCTACAGGCACCGCTGCGCGATCTGTGGGTTCAATGTGATGCTTGATGATCGTCCAATCGCGATAGAAGCTGCACATATCAAATGGCATAGTGCAGAAGGTCCCGACATCCCCCAGAATGGCATGGCACTCTGTGCCTTACACCACAAACTCTTCGACCGTGGGGTATTTACCTTGTCGGATGAACTAACTATCAGGGTATCGGAACAGGTGGACTCGACATCAATAGGTTTTGAAGAATGGTTAGCACAGTTTGATGGCAGAGACATTTATTTTCCGTCAGAGCAAACCTATTACCCGGACGAAGGCTATGTTCACTGGCATGGCGAACAAGTGTTTAAAGGGAGAATATGACTCCTAATAACTGAAAGGGTTGCGAAGCAACCCGCACCAACAACTGATAACCAATTATGAAAGGCACAAGACCCCTCAATAACACCGAAATCCGACTCGTTTCCGCCTGCTTCGACGGCACATTTGAAGCACGCAACCGCGGACTCTTCATGCTCGGCGTTTCCACTGGCGGACGCATCAGTGAGTTGCTAAGTCTACAGATCGGGGATGTCTATCAGAACGGACGCGCCGTGACCGATCTGCTCTTTGATAAGAATATCGTCAAAGGCGGTGAAGTCTCCAGAGCCGTGCCGGTGAATTCAGACGGCAGAGCGGCAATCGAAGAGCTTATCGCATGGCATCAGGCGCAATACAAAACGATTGCACCGTCCCGATCGTTGTTTCCCTCTCGGAACAAAAAAGGATATGTGCCGATGAACAGACAAACCGCACACGAGATGCTCAAGAAGGCGTTTCAAGCGGCGGGCCTGAGCTGACGGAAACCCCCAATACCGGTAGGAAAAACCCGTCTTGTGCCGGTTTCCCACGCATTACCGACAACCCATTCAAATTAACTATTTGTTAATTTTCTCAATCTTAAAGTTTTTCAAATTGCCTGTGAACATAGTGAACATGGGGGTTCGTGTTCTGAATCTAACGTTTTCACAGTTACGTTACATTCGGAAAGCGTCTTCCCAAAATACTTTTAAAACCTTGTCCTATTTGTCATAAGCTGCTTTCAAAATATGATTACTCTGTTTTTATGTTTTCGCCAAATATTTTCTTCAGTTCATCAGGGTCCGATATAAATGACTTATCAATCATCTTCTTAAACATCTCATCAATTTCTACCCATTCACGATCACGACGGGGCCGTTTCAATCCTTTCAGAATATGGTTCTGCAGGTCTTCGGCGTGTTGGAGATCCTCACACTTCCGGATACCAATCAATACCGGGTCACCTGTAGGATAATACGTTACAGGCATCCGAGTAGGTAACAAGTGCGTCGTAGATCTACCAATTTTAGCGTACCTCTTATTATCAGAATACCTCCACGCATACACTAAATCATAGTTTTCACCTTTAGGCTTAGGAGGTGATGAATTCGATCGGTTGTTTGATTTCTGTTTAGTCGAAACCCGATTGGAATCGTAGTCGGTAAGATTAGGGTTAAATCCTGATTCCGCTTCGGTAGTTTTTTTCGGAACTGCAGGAGGTACCTTTTGATCTGTCTCTGCCTCTTCCTCATCAATAGGCTTATATTCAGGCTCATTTGGCGAGTTAGACACTTCAACAGACGGAGGATCAGGAACTGGTTTTGATTCCCTTTTAGTAGGTACAGATGGAACTGGCTTCGCCTCTTTATCTTCAGGCTCATTATCTAGCTTATCACATGATTCAATAGAGGAGGGATCAGGGGCTGGTTTTAGTTTCTTCGCCTTTTCAGAGTTAGGTGTGGGTAAATCTTCGTTAGGTTTAATTTTCTTTTCTTCACCGTTGATATCCGGTCTAATTGTATCTGATGTCCCTAACCCAAATTTATTTTTTAGGGCTTCAACTAGCTTACAAAGCTCTATAACGGTCAGATTACAAATTTGGCTAACTAATTTTTTTATGTCAGCAGCCATGCTCATCTCCTTCCTTTCTTTAAGTTGCTTCAGATTCCTATAACGCCTCCCAAACCGCTTTGATAATAACGCCTGATGCATCATCCGGGTGTTCTGTCCCAGTCGCTTTTACTAATTCCTCGTTCCGCCAGAGGTTATAGCGGTTGCGGATGTCCCGACCCCAGTTGTTATGGAACTGAATGAGGTTTTCTTCTGCGGTGCTGAGAATCTCTGCTTTGGCGGTGTCGCTCAGGTTCTCGATGATGTCTGCGACGACTTCGGCTACGAATGAAGTTATCACATCTTCACCAAAAGGAGTTCTTCGATGAGTATTGTATCACTTTTCTGCGAAATAGACGACTTTTTTCTTGAATATGAGAAAATGAAATCCACACCGTGTCTCCCGGAGGCAACACGGATAGACCCCCGGGGACGTCCCCGAACCCTGCATCCGAGCGAGGTGATGACGGTCCTGATCGCTTTCCATCAAAGTGGGTATCGGACGTTTAAGCACTTTTATTTCAAACACGTCTGCGTCTATTGGCAGGCTGCGTTTCCACGGTTGGTGAGTTATACGCGTTTGGTGCAACTGAAAAAAGAAGTCTTGAGACTGCTGACGTTTTACCTCTCGACACACACCGGAACCTGTCGCGGTATCTCTTTCGTGGATTCGACACGGTTGCGGGTGTGTGATAACAAGCGGATTTCATTCCACAAGGTCTTTGCGGAGAAGGTTTCTGAACGCGGGAAAACCTCTATGGGATGGTTTTATGGATTCAAACTTCACCTGATCATCAATGACACGGGTGACATCTTAGACGTTGCGTTGACCCCCGGGAATAGAGATGACCGCAGCCTGCTTTGGGGGATGAACCCGGAGACGCCGCTTCACGGGAGTCTCTACGGAGATAGGGGGTATATCTCTAAAGACTTGCGGGAGAAACTCCGAAAGCAAGGCATCGACACAAACGCCACCAGCAATCCGAGGGTTATGTTCTTCTGAGACCCTATCCGCCAAGTAAGCATAAAAACGAAAGCCGAGGCATCAAGGACACCCCGGCTCCGTTTGGTTAAGGTTAGTTCAAACAAATTTTATCCCTGAAATAACCTCTTTGTTGCTACTACTCATTGGACGACTTCAATTCACCCCATGTAGAGGTAAGTTTGCCGGCGGCACCGATATGCCCTTTCAGGCGGATGCCACGGGTGAGCGTCTGACGATTCCCATCGAGGGAGATGTCTTCAATTTGGTAGTAGTATACGATGTTTGGTTGAGCAGTTGTATCCGTGAAGGTATAGAACTGCTTCTCACTGGTCGTGCCAGCACCGGCGATCATGGTCGCATTGATGACTTTGAACTCACCGTCGCGTTGCTGTGAACGCTTGATGAAGAATCCAGCGTTGTTCAACTCCGACTGCGTTGCCCAAGTAATCACAACTGCGCCGGTGGCTTTGTCGCGTGCGGGACGGAAGTGTGAGAGTTCAACGGGTAGCGGTCCACCTGCATCATAGCCAGGTGTTCCAGCGTCTTCATCGCTGCCATACCAGGTTGCGGGCCCATCGACGAGTGACGTGCTTGAGGCGAGGACCCAACCATTGGCATCAGTGCCCATTGTTGCCATGCCAGCATCCATCTCACGACGGATCAGCGAAGAACGCCCACTATCGTCCATCGGGATTTCCCAGGCTTCATCGGCACCGAGGTTGCCTGCCGTGTCGCCATAAGCCAACACACCGGTCATCTGGGGCGGTATCAGTGCCGCCATGAAACCTATGGAGCTGATGAACGCATACCGACCTCTTTGACCCACTTGGCTGGAGATGTCGACAACCCGATCACTGCCGGCTAAGTTGCTGGAGCTGCGGGCAGTGCCACCGACCAAGAGGAGCGATTTGCCCATCGTGCCGCCAGCACCTTCACCACCCCCGACACCGAGCGTGCCGCTGAGGTTGATACTCACGGTCGCACCAATCACATCTGCATCCGCAGCAGCGTTCGTTATCATCAAAGACCAGCCTGCAAGGCTCTTCGCTGCGCCAGAGACGTTGGTGAGTTCGATCCACTGTGGGAGTCTGCCACTACCCGTGTCTACCATGATCTCCGTAATCTTGATATCCATTGGACCTGCAACAGGGGCGGCAGGGGCGGGGGCAGGCGGTGGAGCAGGCGGTTCCGGGAACGTCACAGGCATCCCACCGGGACTACCGATATGCACACCTGGAGCATTCGCCTCAAAGTTTGAACTTGGGGACGTTGACTGCACCCAAGAACTCGCCAGCGTGCCTTTTGCGTAAGTGCCACCCGTCATCACACGAGACATAGAGATAATCGGACTGATGACAGGGGCTTGAGTGGTTGCTTCAACATCAATGTTCTTATCATCTTTAACCGTTATTCGTTTACCACTCGCACCACTTTGCCCCTTGCCTGCGATAGACCAATGGCCTTGGACAGCATCAACAGTGCCTGCAAGATCATGAAGACCTGCTGCGGGAGTTTCACCTCCACCATAGAAAATCAAATACGTGGTATTATCGCCATCCTGGGTCTTATACTCGCTCCCCGCATTATATAACTCAATCCATTGACTCTTGCCGGGATCGTCCAAACTCGCATCCGATCCCCACATGATCTCGGTGATCATCAAGGCATTCGGGCCCATGACCCCAATCGAGCCACCATTGGCGAGGAACGTCTCCAAGTTCGGGAGATCCCCATCGTCAATGACGTTATAGATCAACTCAGAAGCATTCCGTTCGTGGGGCGCTGGGGTTTTATCTATAGCACCCGGAGGTACATGAATAGAAGAACCCGCTTTATCCTCAGCAAGCACCAAGTAGCCACCCGCAGGGATGACTTTACCTTTCGGTAAACCGAACTTCATACCCGCGGCTTTCGGGGTTTTCGGGTCATCCTGTTTCGTCTTGACCGTCAGGATATTTCTACCTTCATTAAGAGAACTATCAGAACCCCTGATATACATTTCTTGAGAGTCACCAGGAGTAGGATTCTCGTTACTTGAAAAATTTTTGACTTTGATCGTGACCGTCTTCTCGCCTGGCTTCGTTTTGAGGGTAACGAGATACAAATGCAACATCCCATCCCGCCACGTATCTAAAGTATTCAAAACGGTAGTCCCATCAACCGCTGAGCCATCTGCAGCAACGAGACCACCTATCTGTGCTACTGTCATTGTTGCTATTGGCGATGTCAACTTAACAACCGAACTAATATCCGCTTCTGAGACTTCAAGCAAGTCTTTATTGAGACCCCCTTTAGGGTCTTCACTCAACAGCACATGAACCATAAAGGTTTCAGAAGTGACTGTTGCATAAGGCTCACCGACCCTGGCAATCTTCAAAACATCTGGCATGCCTGGAGGATTTACTGTTAACACATCGATCGTTAACTCACCCTTCGCGTTTGCATCGTCATCGTCACCAACATGGATACTTGCGGCACCAACCGAACCTGCTTTGACTTGGACGTATAACTTGGCAGTACCGGTGGGAAGAGTCATTGGTAGCGTGACTTCTTTTCCATCATCACTTATCGTTTCCGCTGTACTAAAAACAGTCGCAGGATCAAGGCTAAGGAAACCACCATCCATATTAGTAGCTTCAAATATAATATCGTCAGCCCTAGCAAAACCTTCACCTGCTCCTAACGCCACAACTTGACCAAATGTAATCTTAAGGGTAATCGTGAGAGCTTCCAACTGGGTATGATCCGCATGACTTACATCATTGTCATTTACATTCTCAACTGCAGTTGAATGCATTGCGGTAACCGTAGTGCTGAAATCACCCGCCATTACAGGAGTCACCACGAAAGCCAACGCAAATATTGTGATTAGACTTGTTAACGAAAATGCCATTTTCTTTGACAACATTCGTTCTATCTCCTTGTTCTTATGTGGAATAAAATGTTTGACGGATTGGGAGACCCAACCCTTACTTACCTAAAACCTTTATGTAGAAAATAAGAACGGACTCAGGGATTATTAAATCCGTATCTTGATTTGAACTTAACCTTTTGCACATAACGTTAAGTTTAACAGGGAAAATATGGGAAAAAACCCTCCAATTTCGCCAATTTTGATACATACAGTTAAGTTTTGTCCACAATTTCAGCAGAATTTCAACACACTTGGAGAGCCGGGAAAAGTTAACAAAAAGTAACAGGCAACCGAATTTCCGAAGACGTTGTGCTGATCCTCTGAAAATTAGCCACAGGAACCGCACTCTCTTGACGCTCAACGCCTCAGAAAAACATTTAGGGAGGGTACAGCGTGTTGTCAACGGATGGGAGGTCTTAAAGCCTAATGCTTTTTGGGACTGTTTCTCGTTTCATAGAGGCGGGGAACCCACCGCTCTCCACGAAGGGATGCTGCAGCCCTCAGAAGGATGTTGAGTGCGGCGGTGTCGTCGCGGTCTAAAGACGTGCCAGAAAACTAACAACTGAAAGTCCTTATCGCCAGGGGAGACCCGGCAGTGGAATTTCAAGGATGGGGGATAGAAGGAAAGGTGGAGATTAAAAACACCCCAGGGAAACGCTGGGGTATTTCAGTAGGAGTGAAGAGACTCCCTTAACAATCCCAATGCTTTAGCGTTGGGTCATAAGGGTTCGGGAGTCTTCCGAACTCTTAAATAGATTTGACATTGACACAGAATTGTGGTATAATTATAGTATCAAGTTGGCAGTCATAACGAGCGTTACCACTTGGTAACGTGGCTGCCTACCCACTCGTTAGGGGTTAAAGACTTGATACTTGATATACCATGATAAAGACACACAAAATTGCATTACGCCCGGACAGGGTTCAGATTGCATGGTTTTACCAGCAATGCGGTTATGCGAAGTTTGCATATAACTCAGCTTTGTCTGATTTTAAGGCGGAACTCTCAGCGGATAACTTCTTGTCCATGTATGACCTTAACAAACGCTTTAATCAGAAGAAGAAAGCGTTTGATTGGACGCAAGCACAAGATCAGCGAGCCGCGATGTATGCCGTCCATCATCTCGGTGCTGCTATAGACAATTGGAAAGCAAAGCGTGCGAAGTTCCCAAAGTTCAAGAAGCGCGGGTGTAAACATTCCTATACAACCGATGAGCAGGCCGTCCGCATGGCAGGCAAACGTATCAAATTACCTAAAATAGGGTGGGTCAAGACGTTTGAGGAATTGCGTTTTAAGGGGAAAATCGTATCTGTTACGGTCTCAAGGACCGCGCACCGCTGGTTTGCGTCCGTCTCTGTAGAAGTTGAGCCTCCTATCGAACGATGCCCTGTATCATCGGAGTTTATTGATTATTTTGCGTCTCATACCGATATTGGAACACCTGAGCAGATAGAACGTTCTATCTACCCCACTCTCGGTATAGATGTAGGCATTTCGACGCTCGCAACGCTTGACACTGGTAAAAAGTATGAGAACCCGAAACCTCTGAAGCGATATGAGCGAAAACTCAAGAGAGAACAACGCAAGTTGAGTCGTAAAGTTTTCTTGAGTCAGAACTGGTACAAGCAAAAGCGAAAAGTAGAGCGTATCCATTATCGGATTGCGTGTATCCGACGCGATGCCCACCATCAAGCGACAACCGATATTCTCAAGTGTGCATCCAGAATCGGTATTGAGACGCTACAGGTTACGAACCTGCTTAAGAATCGAAAGTTAGCAAAGGCGTTATCTGATACGGCACTCGGAGGTTTTCTTGAGAAACTCAAGACGAAAGCCCAAGCATTGGGTATCCCGATTGTGCAGGCGGATCGCTTTTTCGCAAGTTCTAAAATCTGTAGCAGTTGCGGACATAAAAAAGATGCCTTAACGCTGTCGGCTCGGGAGTATCACTGTAGCAACTGTGGTATGTTTCTCGATAGAGATGTCAACGCAGCAATCAACTTAAGAACCCTCGCCGTGGGATACACGGAGAGTTAAAACGCTTGTGGAGTTTGTGTAATTCCTCCACTTGCGGGAGGTTACAAATGACGAAGCAAGAATCCCACGACTTTAGACGTGGGAGTGTCAATAGAATCCACCACCGGACAAGCAGAAAGAACAGGAACGGAAGGCGCAATGAGGAAGGGACCGGGATTGAGAAATGTGGGAATCTCCCGAGAGATGTAGATTTGAGAAGATTGTAATTCGATAGGAATTATTTGTAAAATAAAGCGGTATTTTACAAAATTATTGAAAGATTTACAAAACCAAGAATCTACGTCATATTCTCCAGTATGGTGGTGAGGTTATCAAGGGTTTTTGTGAGTTCTGCGTGTGCCTCGATGAGTGTTCTTTGGTTTTGAAGTGCGGTGGCGAGTTGGTCATTGAGGAATTGCTCACGTTTCTGGGTATCTTCCAACGCCTTACGGAGTCGCTCGTTCTCCTGCCGGAGCGCAACTCTGACAAAATCGACGGACTTGTCCCCGGCGTATTCGAGGTACCCATCGGGGATGTATACGTTGCCGTAGAGACGCGAGAGTTCGCTGTGTGCGATGACCTGATGTTTCCGCTTCCTGTCTGGGTTCTCTACGGCGGTGAGGTTCTTGGCTTGTATCTCTTTGTAAAGCGTTTCCTGCGAGATACCCAGTAGATCGGCGGCTTGTGCGACAGAGAGATAGATTTCTTGATTCATGGTATTGAGTAACACTCCTAATCCCCTTATCAGGGCAGTCGGCAGGCACAAAACCTGCCCTATAATGAAGTGGACGGCACAGGGTGCGTGCCTGCCTGCCCTTATATATTAAAGTATATACTAAAGTGCAACGGCACTTGACTTTTAGGGGTAGAAATACGTATAATTAAATTGGACAGAAGTTAAACCTACCGCTTCAGTCATCAGGGGTCAGTAACAAAACACTCACAGGGAGGATACGCACGTTAGAAGTTTGCACTACAGAATAAACCAAATGGCGATTTTCATGTATTTTACACGTTTTTGACGAATTTCGCACCTTTTTTGATAAATCATGCACCTTTTTTGAAAAAAACTGCATTTTTTTGAAAAATAATTTGACAAGAAGCGTTATATAGTGTAAAATTAATGGCGTAAAGGGTTGAAACGCGAGATTTTTCATACACTTACGCGAGGAATTTACGATGCGCCGCTCAAACACAAAAATGATTTTGACTGCATGTGAGATGTCTTTCGCTGGGAAAACGGATAATGAGATAGCGACGCTTCTCGAAACGTCTGTCTCAAATGTCTCCCGTTGGCGGAAAAGTCCAATGTGGGTAGAGTTTGAACAGGAACTCATCTCAGCACATAAAGAGTCATTGTTAGAAGCACATCGGACAACCCTTGAAGATAGCACATCGTAGTGTGCAACAGAGTTGCAACCTAACAGAATGTGCAAAAGGTTAAGTTCAAATCAAGATACGGATTTAATAATCCCTGAGTCCGTTCTTATTTAGGTTTTAGGTAAGTAGGGGTTGGGTCTCCCAACCCGTCAAACATTTTATTCCATAAGAACAAGGAGATAAAACGAATGTTGTCAAAGAAAATGACAGTTTCGTTAACAAGTCTAATAACAATTTTTGCTCTTGCCTTCGTAGTGCCGTCCGCTATGGCGCAGTTTGAGATAAAACTGAGTGTAGGCGACGCAGATATGAGTTTTGCTGATGGTAACCAAGTGGTATATGGCTCAGCAATTACGATTAAGATTATGTCTACAAAGGTAATAAATTTTCAGGGCACTGATGATGCTGCAAGTGGCACAGACTTAGGAGATGACGATTTCACGGTTATTGCCTATAATAAGCTTGGTGGACAGGTTGTTAGTGGTGCGCCTACACTTGGGGCAATAAGTATAGATGGAACTGCCGATGGCATGCATTATATGGCAGATTTAAGTTCTCTTGCTGCGCCTGCTTCTGATGCAGCGGCTAATGTGGCAATAACACGGGTTCTTGTCTATCTACCAAAAGAGACCGTAGAACTTGCGGATCCGAGAGCCGAACTTGATGGTACCACAAGAAAGGCTGCAGGGAAAAATAAAGAGGCCTCCATTGAACTTCATTATGTTGCTGCGGCAGAAGGTGACGCTGGGCCTGACGCTATTCCAGTAGGTCAGCCAGTTGTAAATAAAATTGAGAGGGTCGGTAGTGAGCTGCGTCCTGTCACTGCTGATACTTTTGAAGTCCTTATTACACTAAGTGAAGAACCTCGCAAAGACGGCTTCAAGAAAGATCATATTGATGTTTCACACGCAACTGCTGGGGATCCAACTTTTTTAGATATGATGATGGAAACCCGTGCAAGTGCTGGCACATTTACTGCAGGTGACCTAGCATCCAGTGGTCGTAACATGATGCTTTATCGCTATATTGTCGTTATTACGCCGAAGTATGAGAATAAGAACGACATTGTTGTTAAAGTAAAATCATTCTATGATCAGGAAAAGATGATGCCAAAAATGTATATGCCCCCCGCAGCAAATGGTTATACAGAGGGTATGGACCAACTCACCGTCAAGGTTGGTCAAGAAATTCTTAAAGATAAAGCGGCAGGTCTTGAGGTAGTGATTCCCAAGGAGATCCGTATTCCTGCGAGTGGATGGACTGTCTTTGCGAAAAACGAGGGCAATTCGGGCATCGTCAATAATCCCGGTAACGATAAGGACGAACCGAAGGCGAACGAACGGACGCCTGCACAACTGAAGTATAACCTTGTTGGATTAGGCGGTTTGCCGAACTTGGAAACCTTCCTCGCTAATGGTGGCACGATTGACCTTATCGGTTCGGGGCTCTACATCAGTGAAATTATGTGGGGTTCGGATGC
>VXNX01000011.1 GCA_009840385.1 Candidatus Dadabacteria bacterium | reverse complement strand
TTCGGGGTTGCCTTGGGTGGCGGCGTCTTCGGCTAACGTGATCTTCGCCGTGCCACTCCCGGACGCGGGGGCAGTCCACGTGATCCGATATACCTTCGCAGAGACTTTCTTCAAACCTGACAGTGTGCCGACATCTGCGGTGAAATCATCGAGGGCGATCCCCGTAACATCTTTGTTGAACGTTGCTGTGACGGTTGCGTCACGAGCTATATTCACCAAGGTCGGCACTGCTGTGAGTGTGACCGTTGCGGGTGTCGGATAGGTGAGGCTGAGCGTGGCTTCGGGGTTGCCTTGGGTGGCAGCGTCTTCCGCTAATGTGATCGTCGCCGTGCCACTCCCGGACGCGGGGGCCGTCCATGTGATTTCATAAATAAGGTCGGAGACTTTCTTGAACCCCGACAGCGTGCCGACAGTTGCGGTGAAATCTGCCGCATTTATTCCCGTGACCGCCCGGTTAAACGTCGCTGTGAGTTTCACAGTGCCGCTATAATCTATGATATCGTCTGCGTCGTCATCGGTGAATACTACGCTCACAGGCGAATACGTGATGTCGACGGTTTCTTCGGTATTGCCTTCCGTCGCGGCGTTCTCGGCAAGCTTAACGGTGACGGTGCCGCTCCCCGATGACGGCATCACGGCGTCGATCGTATAGCGCGATGCATCTGTGGAATCCGCCTGAAAATTTTCAAGCGTTACGGCAGTGCCATCGGCATCGGTGGCGGAAAAATCGGCAGCCGTCACCCCTGTCACATCGCTTTCAAAATCAGCGGTGAGGGTGACCTTCGTGCCAGGCTCGGAAAGCGTCTTGCTTGCAGTAAGGGTGACGGCTATCCCGAAAGTCCCCCATTGCACCGACCCTTCTTTGTTCCCTTGAGTGGCGGCATCCTTGGCGACCGTTATCTTTAATCCCAGCTCGCCCGAGTCGACGTTTACCCAAAGAAACGTAGTGTTCGATAAAGAAACCAACGCGGAGATCGTTCCGCCTTTGACGGTAATATCCGACTGGGTCACCCCTGTTACGACTTGATCCCAAACTATTCTGACGAGAAAGCCCCGCTGACCTGCTCTCGGGGTGCTGCTGCTAAATGAAAAGCTTGCCATTTGCTGTTTCCCTTACGCTCAACAAAACAGAAGGGTTAAATCACTTGACTTGTTTCCAAGCGGTGTCCCGTTCTTTTGCTGACACCCGCTGCTCTGCTTCTCTTGAAGTCGCCCGAACTGACGGCTTCCCTGACTTGATGAACTCTTTTGGATTGTTCCGTTGCTTAATTGCAGAAACTGCCACAACTATCGGGTCGGCTTCCGACGCTTCCGCCTCACGCATATCAGGGGGATCCATCAGTGCATCACTCTCATCAAGATACGCAGGTCTTGTCGATAAATCATACGCCCATTCTACGCCTTCTATGAAGTTGATAGCCGTGTCCAATGCACCCCAAAATCCCAATTGCTTGAGTCCTATGTAAGCCGTGCCGTAGACCGCCGCACCTGTCAAATAAACAGAAGTAAACTCAAGCGGACGCTCCCAATTCGGTGTATTTGGATCTCCCCAAGCGTCTATGTCAGGATGCCTTGAAGTGCCACCACTCCATGAATCGTTGTATTCTTGGTGTCTCGTCCAAAGCGTCCCTTGCAACTGATAATCAATCGTCGGGTGTGAATCGCTGAAAAGGAGAGACCACTCAAATTTCATACCTTCTGGACTCACACACTCTATTTTCCATCGATTCCCTATAGGCGTTATTTTCCGACCCCGGTACACAAAGGGTTCGCTGCTCCCCTTACCTGCAATTTTCCCTTCAAGGATTATGCTGTCGTCCTTGTCGGGTTTCAGCCAATAGCATTTATACGGCTTCGTTGTTTCACTTATGACTTGCGGGATATGATATTCTCGTTTTTCCCCGCGCCGTCCAACACTCCAAAACTTGCGAGGTAACCCTATATCCAACGGGAGCTCAGCAATCTCTGTAAGCAATGCTTCTATATTCGCGTATCGACGTGGACGCAAATTCCATAGCGGTGCCATTTCATATTTATCATTGAGTTCCGGCCTCGGCCACGGTTCGCCTTTCGCTGGACGCTTAATAACCTTGTTTCCGTAAAGGTCGGAACGCCAGTTGTTACCTGTATCCGTCAACGCCTTCGGGATGTCCACATCCACCCTGTTAGGTTCAGGTAAGACGATTTTCATCCGCGCTTCTACAAATTCTTTTGTCGGTATTTTTAATTCCATTGTTTTTTTACCTCCAGATTTTATACCACCTCTAAAAGTTTATATCGCATTAACCGAGATATTCATCCAGACCCGGTAGGTGCGGTTTCATGAAGATTAATTTATTAATTCGGTAATTATCGTAGGGGCGGGGTCCCCCCGCCCGTCCCCGTTTGTAGTAGGGCAACCCTGCGCAAGTCGCGTGTGGACTTGCGGGACAATGCCCGTCTATTACCGATTTATTTTCTGAAACTTCATCTAACCGCACGGAACATAACCAAAAACGGTAGGAAACCCTTTTATAGTAGATTCTAAAAATAAGTTTACACTTGTAGCATAGGCTGTTAGCCTGTGCATCCGTGAGATGCCCGTTTACAAGTTCAGGTAACGATGTGAGTGTGTAAGTAATTATGGGATCTACTATAAGAGAAATCATCAATTAGAAATGGTATAACTTCCGCCGTTTCATTGTTCGGAGATGCTGAAGTTCAATATCTCCCCACCTGTTTTATCGTCTGTTCTGTAGCGAACCGGCACCCGTTCCCCTACGAACGTCGCTGGGAAAATCCGCCAGGGGAATCGCGACGGCTCCTGTGCATGTACATGATTCCGGTTCTCCGACCGCCAATACAAAAACTCTTTGGGCGTTTCCAAAAGCGTTTTCCCAGGCACGACCTTCACGGCGTATTCTATCTCCCATTTATCGCGCCCCGCCCCCAGCAGAGTCCCGTAACCGAGACTGCCCCCGGGTGCTGAATGAATCTCGCCACTCCGATCCACAAAGTCGGCGTTGATCTCCGTAAAGTCACCGTTCGCATCTATGGAAATCCCGAACTCCAGGAGCATCACCTCAGCGATCTTGACGTCCGTCCCCGTGAACGTCAGCCGCACCGATGTCGCCGTGAAATGCGCATCCAACAGATACAAGTCGTGCTGGAACCCGTTCACGAGGGTGTTGACATCCGTGCCTTCCCAATTTTTCACTGTTGCCGGCATCCTGCGATTGCTATACCCCGATCCAGAGCCACCGGTAGGCGTCGCACTGTGCCCTTCAATCCCGATCCCCTTCACGAAGACAGCGTCCACCCGCGTCGGGTTCCCGTTCACTGCGATGTTGATGTCGTAATCCGTTTCCGTCGAAAACGTCCTGTAATCGTTGTCCGAAACCGCACGGATGATATTCGCTGCGTTCCCATGCTCACTGACCCGCACCCCGTCATCCAAATAGCTGACGCATTCCTTAAAGAACAACGCATTGTGTAAAGAGAAACCCTTCATCTATCAACCCCTCCTGACCGAACCGCAGGGCATTTTTTTAACGATTGCTCTTGGGCTGCTGCGTCCGTTGTCCTTGCAGAGTCCCAATTGCGAACAGACCTTTCATAACCTAAAGTAGGTTTCTTAACTTAACCGAAAACCATCGTGGAACGAAGTGGAACGATGCCCAGACGCACATAGTTTAAAAACCAATTTTAGATCGGCGTTGACAACGGAAACGCCGCCCAGACGCACATAATTAAAAAACCGAACCGCAAGGAAAGTTTATAGTGGATCCGAAAAATAAATGGACACTTTCCGCCCCCGGTAGGTTCGGTTTCCTAACCGAACCGGCACAGGATGTCCTATTAATTCTAAACTTTACTATAAAAACCAAAGCGCGTAGCCTGCAACAACGGCGCAGGCGGATATACGCAAAGGGACATAAAAATTATTAACCTACCTCACCGAACCGCAAGGAAAGTTTAAAAACCGTGCCAGCGGATAAGGGTACCTGCGCCATCCGCGAAAAACGAAGTCCCCGCACCATCCGTCGTCCGACGGGGTGCTTGCACGGCGGGTTTCACTTCGAGTGCCAACGGCAACGTGATCACCTGCCCCTCAGCATCCATCGCCGTATAAACGTAATCCGTCTCCGGCATCACCGCAACCGGCGTCCCGCCGAGCGTCCGGGTCCTCGGATCAAACCGCAACCCTTTCCCGAGCGCCGGTGAAAAGGCATAGGTAAACGGGTTCCCGATCGGACTCATCCCCGCAGGCAGCACGACAGGCGTCATCTCCGCATACTGCACCAGCGTCAGTTTCGGGAGTTGAGACACCTCAAAAGTCGGAGCCACATCGAAATAGAGTGCATCCCCGAAATAGAGCGGCGGATTCCCTGCACCGTCCACCAAAAGCGGGGTCCCCGCACCATCCGTCGTCAGATAATGCCGTGTCAGGTCCGCCATCCGCACGACTTCCGGCGTAACCACAGGTGTCACCTGCCGCCCCCGAATCGTCGTGAATTCGCTACCCGTCCGCACCGACATCACCTGCATCGCGATGAGATACCCGTCAACTTCCGGGGCATCCGCGAGATACTTAAAACAGACAATCTCGCCTAAGTTCACGGCATAAAACGCACGCACCCGGACATTGATGAGATACGCTAAATCCTTGAAACGCTCCAGATACTGCTTAGAGATAAACTCGACCCAGGGCAGCTCGTGTTCCGTTGTGCTTAACGCCAACTGCAACGGGTTCGACCCGAATTGCGACTGACTCGCTGCGTCTAACACTCGACTCCGCACAGGCGAGCCCTCTTCAATCGAGTTATACAGGTGATCGGAATCCAAAGAGACGGTTACCTCCAAATACGGTTCGGACGACCGAATCGTGTTCCGCGCCTCAATCGGTCTATGGACAAACGTAATCAGCGAATCCTCCGCATGTGTGGCGATACGTGTCGCCAGTTCACCGCGCGAGATACCCGTGAAATGCGTCGCTGTTCGACCCGTATACCGCACCAATTCCGAACCGATGAGCAGATACCCCGTCGTCGGGAACGCATGATTCGCAAACGCATACGCTATTTCTGTGTCGGCTTTCCCTACATCCGCCGCCACGAACGCGCCGCGGGCACGCCGGTTCTGTAAACTTAAGATATTCTTGTCAATGGAGACCGTCGCACCAACGGTCGTCGCCAGCGATGTCAAGACCTCCGAGATAGCACCCGATGTAGGGAGCACCGGCACTTTGTAACGGTATTTCTTCCCAAACGAGAACCATTGCCAATTCTCAGGTCGAGACGCATCGCTTTCGGGCTGCCCTATCGAGGCAGGATCCCCGTATCCCATCACGAAATGTAAATCGTCGTCGAAACTCAAGCCCCGCATCGGGAGATGTTCGCGGTAGGCACGATCGTTGTCAAAATAGACGTTCCCAAGTGTTTCGATCTCGCCTGTCGCGTGGATACGTTTCAAAAAGCCTTTCGCCTCGGACGCATCAAACGCAACATCGCGATTGCGCGCCGCAAACAGATAAGACACCGCAGGCGACTCTACGAAATAGATATACCCGTCGTGTTTCGTGAGCATACACGGTCCATACTGCACGAAATCATACTTCGCTAATACCTGGAGCTGCAACGTCACCTGATTATACCGATACAGTATCACACCCGCATCCGTGCTGATGTCCCGACCGTTACGACTCACCGGCACGATCAGGTAGATGTTATGCCCATCCACAAGCACTTCATGCACCCCAAGCCACGCACCGTCTTCGTCGTTAAACGCCCCGAACTGATACAGCAGTGCTGTCCGCTCGAAAACCGTCTCTGTTGTCCCGTCTGTCCATTTCTCGATCGTCAATGTGCTGGTCGTGTCCGTCCCTTCTACCGACGCAAAGAAGACCTCCCCAGCATCCGTCACATCGAAAGCGAAATTCAGGTGGTTCTGATACGCATCTTTATTGTGTGTGAAGAGTGCCGATACACGCCCGTCCGGTTCCCGACGCGCCAGACCGAATTCTGTCCCCTTCGCATACCGATACACGAAACTCCCATCTGTCCCTTGAGACCGAAACCCGCCGCGCACGCCATGCGTGATCCCGCGCCATGTGTAATCCAGACCGCTCACACCGACCCAGTAATGTAATCCCATCTGTGGACGGAAGTCTGTCTCTTTCTCGATAAGCGTCTTATAGCGATGCACGCTCTGCTGGTATGAGACGATCTGCGTGTTCTCGGATACACTCGCGTCATACCCCAGAACCACCGATTGTGGAGTTTTCGGCGCAGGGTCCACGCTCCGATCGAAGTCCGTCGCATCCGTTACGATTACCGCGAAGGTGTCAAAATCTGAACTCGCGAAACTCACGACTGCGAGTTCCGGATCGAATTCATATAGAACCTGGTGCGTCTCCTTTTTTACGTCGTAGCACACCAACGCATCCGATATATAATTGACAGGGTTCGAGAGCAGGTAATAAAATGCCTCGTTCTCAGCGTCTACGATCCAATCTACTGGATACCGCAGCAATCTACCCCGTTCTACTGGGAAGGCGAGGTTCCCGTTTGAACGGATATGCGCCGCGCCTGTCGCTTCGGGTTCCGTGGCGTGCACCGTCAGTAAGATGGGTTCCTGTTTGACGAGTTTCTCTACGGCTGCCTGCGGGGAGAGATACCGATGCGGGCTTTGCGTTTTCACCAATACGGGGATCGGGGTCCTGTCTTCTGATACCGATAGATACCCGCCCTGGGTTCGCACCTCCGACTCGGTCATAAATGCCGTGTCGTCTTCCGTTACGCCTTCGGGCGCGTTCTGGATCGCTTTCAGGGTCAATCCCGTTGTGTGAACGTCTGCAGCCGACCCCTTCGGGATCATCGCTCCAAACGTGTCTTCCACCGTATAGCGTCCCTCCGCAACGGAAACCTCCTGCGTCTCTTCATCGGCAGCGGTGAGCGCCAGTAGCTTCGGCACACCCGCAACCGTATCGGAGACCTGGAGGTTCTTCAAAACATAACTCGAATCTATGCACTGTAAACCGACACTACCTACGCCTAACCGGTCATCCACTTCGAAGATAACGCCTTTAAAAATTTCTTTCGACTGGACGCTCCCATCGGGTAACCGGAGATTCACAAACACTTGCACCTCGTTGAGATACCCGCTCTCGTTGAGCGAATGCGTCTTCCAAAACGAGTCCGGGTTCGTTTCATTGAAATACCCGCCGTTCTCGGAATCGCTACGCAGTGTCACCACGCACCGTCCACGCGTGAACTGGTTCAGCCGCACCCAGTCTAAGTTGTTGCTTATCTCCGGGAGGTTCTCGCCATCGAGGTGTGCCGTTACGTCTATCCCCTCGATAAAGACTTCATACCCCTGAACGTCCGTTATGGATACCGATTCCGGTTCCGATAGCACGGTTACCCCAAATGCTGCGTCCGCAAAGAACCCGCGTCGCGTTCCTGCACGCAACGATACTTGATGGGTCCCGGTGATGTCTGATCCCGATGCGACCCGTAGCACACTGTCGTCTACCAATTCCAAACCTTCAGGCACCCTCGACCCATACACCCATTCTACGAAATCCGCGCCCTCTACATACTCCAAAAGGTTGACTGCTTGCGTAGCAGCGAGCGTCATTGTAGATATTTCTTTCCAGACAGGGACCTCTGCCCCCGTGACGCTCACATAGAAGCTACAGGCGTTCAACTCGCTACTCCCGACGCTGTTGATGCCCCGTAATTGCACATACCCCGCCCCGTCAATAGGCGCGTCTTCCGAAATCACCAAATATCGGTTCCCTTCTATGGATAACCAGTCCGGTTTCTCGGAACCGACATCGAAGACCACGTCTGTCGCGTTGTGCATGAATTTGAATAGGTCTAACCGTTCTCCGGGGACAACTTCCTGTGGATAGATCGCACCAATAGGCTGCGGCAACGTCCATACCGAGACATCAAGATACTGTAGATCGCCACGCGCGTTATACCGAAACAGCAACCCTCGAAAATAAAACAGAGACAGCGGCGCAGGGGTGATGAATTTGCTCGGCATCGGTATCCACCGACTCGGCACGGATTGATACGCATCATCGTAGACACGGATGTAATGGTCCCCGGTCCTCCGACTTTCAATAAACACTGCATCGGGACCACTCGCCAGATGCCATAACGCCTTATCCCCCAGGGGCTCCGCCTGTTCCTCCTCGGAAAGTGATACCGATGCCAACGGGGTCGCTTCTAAATCCAGGTTCTTCGCGATCCCGACATGGACGCTTTCTATCGGGAGTTCCGTGATTTGAGTCGTGTCTTCAGCCGTCGCCGAGCGTCGGACAATGAGGAGCCGCCCATCTTCTGTCAACGTCCATGACCGAGTGGTACCTGTGTTTCGCAGGATGTCCGCGGAGTGCCAGATCGGTGTGTGATCCTTGTAGAGGATGAGTTTCCGGTGTAAAGCGACGAGAAACGTCTCCGCATCTAACCGGAGTGCCAGGGTGTTTTCTCCGGTGGCTGTTGCTAGGCTTGTCTCGCGTGCTGCGATCCGGGTCCCACCCCAATCGTAGACATGGATATTCTGACGATACCGTAAGTAGATATGCTCGTTATCGATGGACACGATCTGGTGGTATGTTTGCAGGCCACCGGTGTCAGGGGCAGCATCCGCGCGAAACAGCGTCCCCCACTCCGATACCGGAAAATCATCGCTGTAGCCGACCGTCGCCACTGTTTCAGGGTTACCTTCCGCGACGCTATCCGCAAGCACCCGCACCGTCACCTGCCCCGCACCGCCAGACCCCGGAAACCGCAAGGTCGCCCCGTAGACGCAGCCCTTGCCCGTCAGCCCACCCACAAACGACACCTCCTCCGAGATGTCGTTGCCCCGGGCATCTTCAGCCGCCAACGTCACAGTCGTCAGCGAGAAGTCTGTCACATTCGCCTCAAACACGAACAGCACCGGAATATCGTTTTTCTCTAACGGGTCGGGCGGATCCGCGCGCAGATCCACCTCCGTCAGATACAATCTGGGAAGGCTTAGGTCCCTCGGTGCCCTCGGCAGTGGAAGTGTAAGAATTTGCAGTGTCGTGGTTTCCATATTGCCCCCGTAGGGGCGGGGTCCCCCCGCCCGTTCCCTATACCCTGTGCATGTTAAACCTGTCGCATAAACTTTAGTCTGTGCCTCTTGCCCCCGTAGCATAGACTGTTAGTCTGTGCATGCCTCTTTGTAGCACAAACTTCAGTTTGTGTTCTAAGAACGCTTGTGTTCCTTTTGCGTCCCTCCCCACCGCTTGCGTCCCTCCCCACCGCTTGCGGGGGGGGATAAAGGGGGTTTCCCCTGTGGGAGGAGTTTCCAACCCCGACCCCCTCCCCTTCTTCCCCCCTACGGCGTTTTCAAGCGCAGCTCAAGTTTATGTCCAACCACCTTGTAGGTATAAGTATTGCCCCTAGGTGGACCATAGACCAAAAAACTTGTGTCAGACGCTTTCCAAAGCTGACGCGTTGAAGTTGCGGAACCGATCCGAATGATCTCACCCCCTGCTTTTTGTGTGGCAAACCATTTCCCTTTTGTGACGAACTGCTGGTATTGATGGTAAAACCGATCCGGATTGGGGCTGGTAAACCGGGATCGTCCTAGAAAGAACGTAAACCCAAAATACCCATCATTGAAATTGTGGCGGGTTACGCCTGTCTTGATATCCAACTGAACAGGCGTGCTTAGACTGACGGCAGGCAGATCGCCTGAAGTTGTCCGTTCATATAGCACCACATCTTCAACCGTGATTTGCAACGGGTTCACCGCTTGCAGTGCCTGATGCAACAGTGCGATCCCTAACTGCCGCGCCCTGCCGCCCGCCGTCCCATCGGAGATCGCACCCAGAATCGCTTTCGCAAATTCACTATCAGAAAGCGTCGGTTCATCTTTTAGCGGTCTTTGCTGACTCATTGTATCCCCCTCTCTTCGTAGCGCAAACTTTATAGTTTGCGTCCTTTCTTGACTGTAAGTCTCCTGTTCTCGTAGGGGCGAGGTCGCCTCGCCCGTTTCCTGAGAATAACCAAAGCGCGTAGCTCGTAATGTAATGGAGAGCGGATCTACGGAGAGGCACTTCATCTATCAAACCCTCCTGAACGAACCGCAAGGTAAAATTAAATATTAACGCGAGCCGTCAACTGCTCCGTCCGAGACTGTTGCTCCAACAGAATATTGTCGTTCAACGTCACAGGCACCGTAATCTCAATCGTTTGCGGGGACGCAGCGGCAGGCCCACCCGTAGAGGCGAGGTCCCCTCGCCCCCCCGACACATGCACCGTGTTCCCCGACACACTGATCGTATCCGCAGTCAACCCCGACGGAGGCGCGGGCTCCGAAAACATAGATACCGCGTCTTCGATTTTCGCTGTCAATTCTGACGGGTCTACCGTTAGGTCTCCCATATCCAGGTTTCCTTCCGCAGTGCCTTGCGAAACCGCTGCGGCGAGCGTCGATTCCGTTTCCGGTGAAAGCGTGATGCCTAACGTGTCGCCGTCCAACGCATTCGCAAGCACATCCTTGAGGGCTGCCCCATCCGGTCCCAACCCTACACCCTCACTTGCCAGACTAAACACGAATTCAAACGTCTCTTTCAACCCTTCGCTGAGCAGATTGAAATTGCCGACCGCACGCGTCAGTTCCGCCAAATCCAGATCAGACAGCCCTTCCACCGTTGCCCTTAAATCCGCCGCAGGTGCCCCGATCGCATCTACAATATTACTGAATGTCTCCGAGACCGTCTCAATACGCCCCAAGGGTTCAACAATATCCGGCAACGTCCCAACGGCTGCGTTTGCTGCCGTCGCTGCATCTCTTGACGCAATCGCCGCATCGTTTGCGGCTGTCGCTGCATCTTTTGACGCAACCGCGGCATCTGAAGATATCCGCACCGTCTCCGATTCAGGTTGCAAGAGCGGCGCGAGTGCCTCGCGCAGTGCCATCGCCGTCGCTTGTGCCTCTGCTTCGATGTCCGCAGTCCGTTCAGCCGTCTGTTCTTCCAAATCCGCGACCGATCGCTGGTTCTGTAGATACTCATCCAGTCCGCGCCGTCCAAACACCCGTTCAATAAAGTTCTCATCCGTCAACGCACCGCTTTCTAACTCTTGCCGATAGAAGTCGTATCCTGAACTCCCCGGGGTCAGGATACCGAACTCCGTTTGGAAGTCCTGGACATCCCGATGCAGCTGACGGTTCAAATCAAAAAGTTCCCGCTGATACGTGCTATCTGACTCCACTTGCTGCTGTTGCGCCCCTGACAACTCACCGAACTCCGTATCGAACAACCGCCGCGCCGTCTCTGTTTGTAAATCTTGGAGATCGCGCTGATATTCCCGGTGGATGTCCTCTGCCGTCTGATTCCGATCCCGTTGTAAGTCGTCAAGGTCTTCATGGAACTGTTCTTCCAACGCAAGAAGACGGTCCTTGTGATCTTCGTTCAATTTCTCAATCGCGTCTAAACGGTCTGCCTCGTTCTCTATCTGCGCGTCGCGCACCTCTTCAATCTCATCTTGCCGACGTGCCTCACGTGCGATCGCATCCTCGCGGAGTCGCTCTATCTCGGCTTGCGCACTCTCTTCGTCCCGGAGCCGATCCCGCGTAAACTGGTTCTGGGCAGTCGTCGCTCTACGCAACGCTTGTTCACGCAGCAACTGGTTGTCTTGGCGTAAGTTTTCCAGTTCTGTCTCTGATAACGCTAATTCATTGATACGTTTCAGCTCATTGTCATAGAAAGCATCGATCGCACGGATCAGTGAACGCCTCGCATCTTCAAAGCCTCGTTCCGTCGTCGCACCTGTCAGATTGAAACGCGCCCGGGCAACCGCGTTTTCCAATAGATTCGATTCAGGGGTATCTTCAAGACGCGTGCGTGGCGGTGCGACCTCTGCTGTAGGGGTTTCTGTTGATGTGGGGTCTTCTGTGGGGTCTTCCGTCGGGACTTCAGGGACCGGGATTCGACGGACGGCTAATGCCGTGCCTTGTAGAAATCCTGAAGCCTCTGTAAATGCGTTCTCTAACGCAAAACCGATATCCTCGAGATTGGAAACCAACCGCAGATTCGCATCAAAAAGTCGATCGGTGAACTCGTTGGTATACCTTGTCCGCGCATTCGCTAACGCATCCTCCGTAAAGATACCCACACCCGCTTCTATGAACGCTAACTGCTGATCCCGATACGCGGTTTCTGCCGCACCGAGTCGCGTATACGCCGATGTGATGGTTTCCGCCGTGCTGTCTTCGCCTAATAAACGGATGGCGTTCTCTGCGGACGTAATATCGCCTTGCAATGTGCGAAGGATGTCTCGCTGTTGTGCCGAGAATCGGAAAACCTCTGTCGGGGGTTCCTGTTCGAGAACTTGGGGTGTTTCCGTTGGAAACCCGTCTCCAATCGACTCCACAACCGCCTGCTCAGGTGCCTGAACGTCAACAATCTCTTCAGGAATCCGTTGCACCTGGAGTGCCGCCCCTGAAAGGATGCCCGACATGTTTCGGATCGCCGTCACTAACTGGAATCCAACGGCTTCCAAAGCATCTAAGAGTTCGCCGTTGGCATCTTCAATCTCGTTCCCGAACTGCTGACCTGATAGGGTCAACGCCCGTTGTCTCGCGTCTTCCGTGATGTGCGTCGCGTTCGTGATGAAAGCAACGATTTGCGTCTGGACTGCCGCCTGCGCAGTCGCTAAATCCGTGTAGGCATCGGTAATCTCTTGGGGCGTGCTGGTGGCATCGAGGTCATCCACAACGCCTTGGGCGATCGCGACGGTTTCCTCAAGGGGTGCTAACACCTGCCGCTGCTCCGGTGAAAGCCTGAAAATGTTTTCGAGTGCCTCGGTCGCCGATGCTACTGTCTCTTCAACCACCGCGCCGACATCCGCAACAACATCCGCAACAACATCCGCAACGCCCGTCCCTTGGGCTGCTGCGACTTCCGCCTCATACGCCGTTTCACCATACTGCGCACGAGCGACATCTTCTATCGCTTGTCTGTCCGTGCCAGTGGCTTCAGCGATCTGACGCGCAGTCAACTCACCGCTTTGTCCCTCGCTTTGGAGCTGACGGATGGTGTTTAGTTGCTCGTTCCGCGCGTCGTTGAGCTCCTGGATGACATCAAATTGTTGGGTGCCGAACAGCGCATTGAAGATGTTCATCGCTTCCTGCTGCGCATCGAAAAATTGGTTCGTCGCATGCAGTGCCCTGTTCCTGAAATGGTCGACATTCTCACCCGTGGCAAGCGCGTCTTCATAATCCGATACCGCGGCGTTCATCGCTTGCTGCAATTGCGTGGCGATCGGGTCAAAGATGTTCCGAAGATGTGTTTCGATGACATCTATATCCGTAATGCCGATCAGTTGCTCCAAAAGCGACTGGATAATCTGTCCATCGAAGTTCGTAGTCCCGCCAGCCGTCTCTTGCGCCGATCGAACCCCCCGCGCAAAATGCCTGACGTTCGCCAATTCTGCCTGATTGTCCTCGAAAGCGTCCCGGTTGCTCGCTTCAAAGTCTCTGCGCGCCTGCCTCGCTTCTTCGCCTTGTCTGAAAATGTTGTAGGGGAGTAGCACGGCTTGGGAAATGTCGCCTTGCGCAAACTTTGCGAGACTCTCGACGTTCTCCGCAACATCCGATAACGCACTCCCGGAATCAAACGCAACATCCGCAAACGCCGTCGCAAGTTTACCTAACGCATCAATCGCCTCTCCGATCGGGTCTTCTAAATCTCGGAACTTGTCACCCGCATCCGCCGTGCCGTCTGCAACTTCAGCCACGACTGTATCTAAACTCTCAAAAGCACGCTCGGTGAGTTCCGCACCCTGTTTCGTTTCATCCAGCGCAGTCGTCAAGTCCTCAACAGCAGGGGTTGTCTCTCTGTCTACGATATCCGTAAAGTCGATATGACTTCTTTTTGACGTATCCAGGGCATCACTGTAATCGTAAAGCCGTGCCTCCGCTTGCCGAAAATCCGCAGTCCCTGTCTTGACGGTCTCGCTGACTTGGTTTAAAGGACCAAGCGCGGCGTCCGCCGCAACCGATGTCGCTTCCAACTCAGCAACATACGCCGCAAGCGGATCGTCTAACCCATCAAAGAACCCAGCCGTGTGCAACGCTTCTAACTCGGCTTGATGGTCGACCACCGAAACCGTCGCTAAGTCGACCGCTGTCGTGTATTCACCGACTTCACCCGCCGCAACTCGCCAGAAATCGTCGAAACCTTCTAATTCTTGGTTGAGATTCTCAAATTCCTGGATATGCCGCTGCGCCGCTGAAATCACACCCAAATATTCTGTGAACGCAACCGCGGCAGTCTTGACGGCTGTTCCCTGTTCTTCTGTCGCGGCTGTCGTTGCATCCGTCCCGTCTTTCAGTGTGCCTAACCGGGATGTCGCCTTGTCGATCTCCGTGTTGAGTTCAGATTGGCGATCTTTCGCAGCACCCAATTGACGCTCATATTGCTGAATCGCAGGGTTCGTCTCACCGACTGCCGTGTCTTTCGCATTCTGGAGCAGCCCTTCATACCGTTCGATCTCCGCATTCGCACTCCGAAGCTCTGTCTGTAAGTCCGAAAGCCGCGCCTGCTGCTCCTGTGCTAACGTCGCATTTTCACCTAACGCCGCCGATGCACCCCCGAACGCCATCTCCAGTTTCTCGATCTCTGCTGTCAATTCCGGGACACGCGCACGTGCCGTTTCAAGCAGCCGCGCAAACTGTTCCGTTGACTGATTCGAGATACCAGCTGCCGATGCTTTCCGCAGCTCTTCCTCATACCTCGCGATATTCGCAGTCGTCTGCTCCAGTTCAGTTCGTAAGTCCTTGAGTCTCGCACGCCCCACATCGCCTGCAGTCGCATGCTCTCCGAGTGCCGCCGTCGCTGATGCCACCGATTGCGTCAACCGATCCGTCGACTCGGACGCTTGGTCCCCCTCGTCGCGCCAGAAACTTATGAACTCTACAGTCTCTGCTACCCCGCTGATGAAAGCCGCCAGATGCTCCGAAAGTTGTGCTATTCCTGCCCCAAGCACGCCTACGGCATACGCTGTCCCCTGTATCAAAGGATTCAAGAGATTCACCAGCGCACCCGTAAGTTCTAAGACTTCGGCTAACAATCCGCCAAGTGAACCCGCTAATGCACCAACAGGGGGTCCCAGTATCCGAGTCAACGCACCCCCGAGCTCCAGCAACGCCTCAAACAAGGACTGCGCACCCGCAACGATCTCCTGTATCGGTTCCGGCAACGTCGAAACGTCTTTCGTGCCAACACGAACCACATCCAAGAATTCCGATAACACACGCGCAGCATTCGTAACGGTCGGGAGGAACAGGTCCCCAATTGCCGCTTGGGTCAGCAGTATCGAGTTCTGGAGTGTGTCCATTACAACGATATAACTGTCCGCGGGTGGTGCCTCAAAACGTCTTGATAACTCGTCAAACGTCGGGATCAACAGATCCCGGATGCTCCCGCCAACTCTCCGATACGCCGCATGCAAGCCCTCGATGTTCGCTTCTACACCGTGAACATCCGCCAATGTTTCGAGAAACGAAGGAATTTGTTGCACGATGGTGCGAAAGTCTCTGAAATCGACTTTTCCCAGTTGCACTGCTTGGATCAGCTGCTCCATCGCCAGAGAAGCCGTCGACGCATTGCCACCTAACGACACAATCGTCTGACCGACCGTCAACAGGATCTTGTCCGTGTCCTCCGCACCTAACCCCGCCGCACGGAGTCTATTGGAGTAACGCGTTAACGATTCAAAGTTCAACCCCGGCAAATTCGCAATCTCAATCAGAGACTCAAGCCGTTTCTCTGCTGCTTCCGAACTCCCTTCAATCTGTGTGATCGCCCGTGTGTATTGCTCTAACCGACCCGCGGCTTGAATGCTTTCAATCCCGAAACGACCGATCTGCTGCGTCGCCACCGCAAACCCTAACGCCCCCAGCACGCTCCCCGCGCCACTCAGCGAACGCGTAAATACACCAACCCCCCGGTTCGCGAATCCGATCGCACCCGTGAGTTCTGTTGCACCTCTGCCCGTGCGCCGAACCTGATTCCCAAGACTCCCGACTTCACGCGCCGTTTCACGCGCCTCGTCGCCCAGCTTGTCAACGCCCGTCGCCGCGTTCGTCGCAGCACCCTGCGTCTGACCCAATTGTTGACGCAGTTCACGCACCTCACCCTGGAGTTGCTCGATCTCGTTGCGGGCTTTCCTTGAGTCGACCCTGAAGCGAATTTGTACATCAGCAGGCATAGTAAATCCTTGTAGCGTGGACGGGTCATCTGCCCCGGGGGTTACGTGTAGCACAAACTTTCCAGTTTGTGGCACTTTCTATTTCTTCCGTTTTTTGTTGATTTCCTGACAATATGCGCTAAAAAACAAGTTATTATACGAAAGCTTGTAATTTATATCACGCCCCGGACACATTTCATCCGCGGGCGTTGTCCCCAGTTCCTTGAACATTGCGAACTGGTTCGCCATCCGAATTCTCGCTTGTGGATGTGTCTCCAGAAGCTCGTAGAAATCGTCGAAGAGATGCCACCCCCGCGGCTGGGACATTGACAACACGATGCGCCTCAAAGAATGTGCGCAGGAATCTCTCAGAGAGTAAGCCAACGGGATACGGCACATTCTCATCCGACCCATGGGAGGGGTTTTCAACCCCGATGTCCTCCGTATACGAGAGTTGCGGATCCACAATCATCGCTGGTACTAACGCACGACGCCTCGCCGTATTCCGTACCATCTCCGCAGACAACTCTTCACTCGACATCTCTAAATACTTCTTCTGTTTCCCGACCGGGTAGAATTCAAACGTTTCTCCGCCCGTGATCGCAAAGGCATCCGCAGGCACCCCGCGACGGACGGTCACTTGATAGATCGCATCGGTTTCGAGTTGATTCACCACAGAAAACGCCTCAGCAAACGAATCCAGCATCACGCGAGACCGCGTCTCAATCGGAATCCCTTCACCCCGCCCTCGATACGAAAACTGGGGATCTACTATCATGCCGGAGAGCAGCAACCGTGAGAGCTCTATATTCCGTTCCTCTTTCACGACCGGATCCTTTTCCCTATCCGCGTACTCCGTCATTAAGCGCAATTGCTGAATTTCGAGTTCTAACGGAATTCCATCACGGACTGACACTTGGAAGAATGAATCCTCAAAAAAAAGCTCTACTGTTTTGATGGGCTTCCCCAGCGTCTCTAAAACGTCTCGCGTGATTTTCGGGGCATCCGAGGCCTCTACCACCCTTGCCGACATCTCACGAAAATTCACTTCTACGAGAGCCGTTTCCCGCTCGTCGTGGTCAAAAATATCGGGCGTAAAGGTGGGCAAATCCGAGGCCTCTACCACCTGGGCAGCCCTTCGCGATGAGATTCGAGCATCTAATTGGGATTGAATATCTTTGTTCATAGATTCCTTGTAGCATAGGCTGTTAGCCTGTGCAGCATAAGGCATCACCTGCTAAAGTGCGCCGCGCCTTCGTGATTTTTTCTCTTGCAAAATAGTGGGGAAAATGGTATACTATAGGAAGGTAGTGGAAAGGGGACGTAACCCCTCCCCGCTGCCAGAAACAATCAACTTTTGCGCAAACATCGGAATCTTGCTTTGGCACTCTCATTTTAACACACTTCCTTTTGAAATGTCAAGCGAGGCCCCCAAACCTACAGGAGCTTGACATAGTATGGGATCCATCTATAAAATTACGAACACTCTCAGCGGTATGGCATACATCGGTAAAACTGTCCATGATGCCGAGAAAACTCGAAAACGCAATCATCTGAGTGGCAGGGGCAATAAACCCCTTAAGGACGATATTGACAAATACGGAGAAGATGTTTTTACGTTTGAGATCCTCCATGATGGTATCATCCCTGAATTCTTGGATACCCTTGAGCGGGAAGAGATTGCGAAACACAATACCATGAAACCATATGGCTATAATCAGAACAGAGGCGGTGGCGGTGTCTGTTCGCATTCAGAAGAAACTCGTCAGAAGATGTCTGAGGCACTGAAGGGCAAACCCGCATGGAATAAAGGTAAACCCCATTCAGAAGGAACCCGTCGGAAACTTTCTGAAGCAAACATAGGCAAAACGCATTCAGAAGAAACTCGTCAGAAAATATCTGAAGTCACCGCAGGTAAAAAAAATCCTAACTATGGCAAATCCCATTCAGAAGAAACTCTCCGGAGAATTTCAGAAAACAACGCAATGAAACGCCCTGAAGTTCGTCAGAAAATATCTGGTGAAAACAGCCCAACAAAACGCCCTGAAGTTCGTCAGAAAATATCTAAGGCACTGAAGGGCAAACCCGCATGGAATAAAGGTAAACCTCATTCAGAGGAAGCCAAACAGAAGATGTCTGAGGCACTCAAAGGCAACCCTGCGTGGAATAAAGGTAAACCTCATTCAGAAGAAACCAAACAGAAAATATCAAGAGCCAATAAAGGCAGAAAACATTCAGAAGAAACCCGTCGGAAAAACTCTAAAGTCAAACTTGGCATGAGCCCAGAGGCACTCACAATCCTTATCGACTGGTTGTTGCGCGCCGGCTGGTCTAAAACCAAGATAACGCGTGAACTTCGGAAAAGCCAAAATACAATCCGAAAATATGCCCCTCACGTTTCCAAGTGACTGGACACAAGATACTTAACCCATCCATTGGTCATCAGAAATTATTGTGACCACCAATTCCCCATCTGTTGCACCGTCCAGGGGCACGGCTTTTAATTCAATATTTACGTCGATGGATCCAGGCCCCGTCACGGGGACACGTACCGGACTTGTGATCTCACAATTCGGCATTTCATAAATTATCGCGAGTTGTTTTCCGTTTCCGAGCCACTGATACGTCACGATCCGCACAGATACCGATTCGTTGTTCCTAAATTTCTCGTCCCATCTCACGAAGATGTCCTCTTCCGCGGTCCCCGATTCATACTTCGTCTGGACACTCGAGGTTACATTCCGCCGCGCTGTCGGTTCGGTACTCCGTCGGAAACGTCCCGGTAGCTTGCCTTGCGCAAAATCATAATTATGAGCGATGGAAATCGGCGCACTATCACAAATAACGGGCTCACCGTCAATCTCCAAAAATCTGCCATACCCCGAAAAGAACCGCCGCCCCACAAACGGAAACTCGTCCGGATGTTGTACTGCCGTTGGGATAAACTGCTCCTCATCGCCACCTTCGATCGTCCGGCGTTTGTCCACACGGTTGGAGAGTATATCAATCGTCGCGCCGATACTTTCACCGACCTCAATTTCAGCCCCGATCGGGACCCCTCTCGTGACCAACCACGGCTCACCGCCAACTTCAGGCTCCAATGTCCACCCTGGGAACTCGTCATTCACCGTCTTTAACGTCGTCTCATAACCCCCCGGTTCCGCTATCATCTCTATCTTCCCGGAGGGACTACCAACAACAGCACCGTTCGCATCCTTGATGATAACCTTACTGATCTTGTGGAAATGCTTCTCAGAGAGGACATCCGAACCCAGTGAGATTTCTTCTCTCAACGGAAGTGTGTCGTTGGAAGCGAGTCCCACACGCCGCACCCCTCTGATCAGAAGTGTATGGTCGGTGAGACCCCCTGTGTATTTCACGCGAAGCCGACCCGGACGATTCGGTTCAGGATTCCGCGCTAAATTCGCAGCAATCGACGGCATCGTGATGGAGAATTTCCCTGCCTTCCAGCCGGTTGTGGTCACCTCTGTAATCGTCGCTCCCGCAGGGAGTTCCGTCGTCTGTGGATCGGTTTTCGCGGCATTCGCGAAACTCAACGACAACATCCCCGTCTGATCATCGGCATCGGTATACGTGATTACGACCGTCCCCGGCGTGTTGTCATCCGTCAACGCCGCAGAACCGTTCGGCGTAACCGTCAACGTCAACGCTCGTGAATATCCACTCAAGCCATTCGCAATCATTTTCTTTACGACGCGGGTTGTGATGTCAAAAGTACCGGCATTCCAGCCGGTCGTGGTCACCTTTGTAATCGTCGCTCCCGCAGGGAGTTCCGTCGTCTGCGGATCGGTTTTCGCGGCATTCGCGAAGGATAACGACAACATCCCCGTCTGATCATCGGCATCGGTATACGTGATTACGACCGTCCCCGGCGTGTTGGTATCCGTCAACGCCGCAGAACCGTTCGGCGTAACCGTCAGCGTCAACGCTTCCGCGTAGCCGCTTAAGTTGTCCACTATCGTCTTGGCACCTGCTCCAGATAGGTTTTGACCGTCAACGACGTTTACCGTCTTGACTGCTAAATCATCTTCATCTACAGCCTTTACCGTAATATCCGCAGCATTCGTGAAATAATTATCTGCGACGACATCACTCAGATTCGTCTTCTTCGGGACCAGGGTTTTGTCGGGAATCTTAACACTCACAGGGTTCGGATCCGCCAGCACGCCTTGAATAATATCCAAAAACCCCGATTCTGAAGGTATCTCTATCTCTACGTTGCCCGAGCCCCAGAGGTAGCCATCCTCTCCGAAGACATCTGCACGCCCCGCACGCAGCGCATCGCTCGATTGCTTCTCTGAATCCTCGTCGTGGTTCCACGCCGTGATGACATACCGGCGCTGCACGGCTTGGGTCCGATCCGTAACAGGGCTACCTGTGCTTTCATTTTCACGCGCAATGATAAATGACGTTCTCTCGGCCTGGCGCCTTTCAACTGCCATTGTCTTTCTCCTCCTGTAGAGGGTGGGGACTGAAGATGAAGAATTGAATAAACCTCATACCCCAACCCAAATTGATAAAACTATACGCTCTGATTTGACGGATAGATATGCGTCACAATTATCCGGAACCTCGCAATTTCGAAAGGTGTGCCCTGAAGCGCAGTTATCCGTCCTGCACTTGTGTGCACTTCCGCAATGCGGGTCCGATAGACACCCTCGACATCTAAATCCGGTGTGCCGTTGATGAGGCTTTCAATCGTATAAATCGCATCCGATACCTGATCTGTCAGTGCCCTCGGCGTGACCGGCGACTCCTTCAACACTACATCAAGCGCGATCGGGAGATACTCTTCTGTCTCTCCCAATGCCGCAAATTCTGTATTCGCACCCCCATCGCGTTTGCGGAGCACCTCATCAAAATTCAAGAGTAAAGCCGGAATCGCGCCCTGCTGCTCCAAAACTGTCCAATGCCGATACCGTTTCTGAACCGTCTTGACCTGAAGCGGAAACGCGTCACCATAAGACGCGTCTGAATCCGCACGCAGCGGTTCACAGAGATCATATAAGGCATCAATGATCTGCGCCCGTCGGTGTTTATGTGCCGCCATTTTGTGCCTCCGGCATGGATCGCAGTGCCATAAATCAACTGAACTTTTTCATTTAATTTAAACCAACTCGTAACCCTTCGGACACCGACAGGCTACCAATTCAGCGTTCTGTTTATACCACGCGAGATTGCTTCTTTTCACGCTGTCGCCTTGATTCCCGCCAAAAAGCTTGTCGTCGTCCACTTTCACACCAACGTGACTGACACGGTATCTTGACCCCTGTTTCGGCTGGAACACCAAGATCGCACCGTTGACTTCCTCGCAGTCGGATCCGAAGTTCGCGAAAGACATCGCAGATAAATCAAGACCTTGTGTGTCGATCCCGCATTCCTCAAGAATCCGTTTCAGAAACCCGGCACACCAAGACAAGCCGTCGGGGTCATCATCATTCGGGTTGAAGCCGAGAAAACCTTTCAGCTCCTCCTCATCATAGACTTCGCTTTTACCGTCCCATTGAAGCATTTTCAATACCCACGGGGCTTCCATGCCAGAGACTTGAATCAGGTCCGCGTCCTCCGCGAACGAGTTTTCACCAGCAAGGGCGATTGTCGGACCAACAGAAGTCTTTTCCACGATCTCCTTGAGCCGCATATCAATGCTTTCAAGAAACTTCAGTTGCTTTATCTGGAATTCATTAGCTCTCACTTTGCTTACCTCCATTCGGTTGTTGTTTTCGCTGAAAGAAATAGGTAACACTGCTCCCGATCCAGCCAAGTGGCGCACCGATCAGAATACCAACAAGCGTTGGGGTAAGGTAGATTTTTTCAAACCAAAAATCACCAACAAATAACGCCCCGGTCAGCAACGTTGCATATACAAATATCCCAATATTCGTTACCGTTGAATCAAGTTCGTCTGTTTTTCTTGCCATGAGCGGGTTTCCCTTAAAAAAACTTACTTAATAGGTATGCGACGATAACCGAGCCGATTGCCGAAATACTTTGGAAGAGCGCAAATCTGTTTCGCACGCTTTCTTCAAAAGCCTTTTTCCATTCCTTGAGTGCCGCGAGTTCCTCTCGGTGGCTATCCAGTTCTTTTGAATGGGCATCTAATCGCTTCGTATCCGTCTCGATGGAGCGGTCTAACTTCTCAGCAAGTGCCTTGTGCTGGTCGTCATTATGCTCACGCATCGCACGAATTTCACCTTGCAGCTCAACGATCTTGACATCAAGGGCATGGATACTCTCAAGCGTTTTATCCACAAGTTGATGTTCCATTTCATTCATCTCAAACTCCTTTCTAATTTAGTGAAGTTCAGCGGCGTGCGAAAATAAAACGGGATGCGACTAACAAAAAACGACTTAAGGACGGAACGCATCATTTCCTCGGCGAGAACAACCCAAGCCACGCCCGCAAACGCAAACGGCAAAAAGCCGAATGGTGCTATATCATTGCTCTGTCTCGGTTTTGGTATGAAATTCACGATTATACCCTCAAACGTCGCTCTGAATTCCTCTGTAGAGACATTCCCAATATGTCGAACGCCGAACAAGAATATTTGTTTGAGTGACGCATTAATTTCAGGAAACCTTCATCGGTTGCCTCTCTCTGCAGCGGCGATTTCCTCTTGGAGATACTTATCGCCGAGTTGACCAACCCGTTCCTCAAATCGTTCACCCGCCGCAATGAGTTCGTAAACAGGACGCGCCGATAGATTCGTTTCGTCATTCCCTTCCTCATGCAACGCAGGGTAATTCGCACCGAACCGCGACTCGAAATATCCGCCACTCACACCCAGGACCAATTCCTGCGCACTGTATTCCGCAATAGAACCCGGACGATTCGGATGTGTCGCCGCATCCCGATAGCTGCCTTCACGCTCCAAAATCCCTTTCCCCGGATGCGTAACGCCTTTCCGTGCCGCATACAACGGATCCAGTCCCGCCCATCGACCATTACCTTCACTGTCGAAAATATCGTCGATCTCGTCCCAAATAAAGGGCGCAAGGAAATCTGTCCAGAACCGCGTCGCATCTGTCAACCGCGTTTCGACCCTCTCAACGAAAGCCTCTGTTCTCAGGAGTGCGTCAAAATGAATGTGAATCATGTTCAGCGTCCTCTTTTTCTTTTTCTCTAAGGTTTCTGACAGCAAGACCTGTTTTAGCGGCTCTACAAGACTCCCTGCCCTCTGAGATATAATCTTTGGACAAAGCTGCCTTTCACCTGCAAAACGTCCACCACACGGAACTCACTCGCATCAGAACGCACCAAGAAATCGCCTTTCGCAATATCCGGGTTCGGTTTCGAGAGCAACGCGATTGCCTCCGTTTGTTGCACTGCCACATTCGACCGGAGCTGCGTCGCCTCCCGTTGCGGAATCCCAGAAGTAAGCGGTTGGATCATGCAGGTCACATCCTCTGCAACCGGCGTCTCATCCGTGGCTTCATACGCCGATTTTCGCACGATTGTCACCATTTCCCTATGGTGTGGGGGAATCCGAAAACGCATCTATATATCCCGTAGGGGCGAGGTCGCCTCGCCCGTATCTAATCATTGTAGGTAGGAACGCGCCGATACGGATACCTCGGTTCCCCGACCTCGCGCCGCTCCCGCCCGGCCGCACCAAACGGAAGCCGCCGTTTTGTTTGAGAGACCACTGGAGACGCCGCTTGCACTTCTATAACGACATCCGAAACCTTCTCGGTGACCTTCGCCTGATGAAACGCACGCTTCTCTTTCCAGTTAATTTCTTGGACACGCGTGCCAATTTCAATCTGGTCTGACTGAAGGATTTGGGCAGCGACGACGCATAACTCCGAAGCGGCCTGGTGTATCATCGCTAACCGAGCCACCGCTAACGCCTCACCTGTCAATGCGTCGGCATCAATGTTCTCCGATCGTAAGCGTTTACGCACCTCGCGTTCAGCGTCCGGCGCGAAGGGCTGCTGCGATAGATACGCATCGGAGATATGATCCGCAGTGACATCCGGGGCAATCAGCCCACGCACCGCATCGTAATGTTGGGAAGTCAGTATCGTCGCCGGCATAAAGAACTCCATAAGCCTCGTCAGGTGTCGTAGGGGCGAGATCACCTCGCCCTTTACTGACTGACAACTGGTAACTGAAAACTGGTAACTATTCTAAAACCTTCAGTGCCTTGGCACCTGTTTCGCCCAACACGACGATGTAGATCGCTTTCTTCGGCTGATACGAAATCCAGCCCCAGATCTCGGAGCAGACGATGTATTCGACCTGCTTGAGCATGTCCCGCGTCGTCTCGATGATGTCTGTGTTCATTTGGGAAACGTACTCGACCGCTTTCCGCTTGTCATACACAACAAACGCATTGTGCTTCGTAGCAGCGCCCCCAGACCCAGCCTGAATCCGATTCTGAAGGTAGTCGTGCCACCCGACACGAACCCCCTGTGCCAACTGGTTCATCACGGAGAAACTTCCGCCATACCCGCTCATGACAGCGTTGGGACGCTCGTTCATGTTCACCAGCATCACATTCGTGCCAGCAACTTTTGCCAACTGGAGATCCGTGATATCCGGGTCATACCCGATCGCTGAAGTCAACATATAGGAACGTTTGAACTTCTTCTGGATCGAGAGCCACGCTTTCGGGGTCATCGTATCCGTCGCCTCTTTGTCCAACTCCTGCAGCCGAATCAGCGTGCCACCGAGGTCGTCACCACCCGCACCATGAAACATCGTCTCAAGCCCTTCATCCACTTTCGCCATGATCCGCTGGACAGCGATCTCCTCAACGTGCTCCATCGCTTTGTCAATGAACTCGACTTCCCGGAGGTGTTCGTATGTGAACGGAATCGCTAACATCCGTTTTTTCGGCTGGATGGGGCGCTCAGAGGTATCAAAGGTCGCCATCGGAGGATCCGCACCAGGGGTCCGCTGCTCTTCACGGAAGGCGTTTTCATCATACTCAAGGATCGTGGCACGGTAGTCTTTCTTGCTCGTCTCTGCCATGCGCGTCGTCAATTCTTCAAGCGCGATATCCACTTCCACGTCTTCGTCCCAGTGTGCCGCCGCATCGTAGTAAGGGGTGATCGTTGAGCCAGGCGGGGTATCATGCACATCTTGGAAAGTGCCAGCGCGTTCCCAACGCGCACGTCTTTCGGCTTTCCGTGCCGCCGCTTCGATCTGCGGACGATACACCGTACTCCGATACGCGTTCAAACACATCTCTTTGAGTGCTAACTCTTTCCCAGGATCCCCAATCACGTCCTCACAGCGAGTCGGCCAGACACCCGCAGCAGGATTACAGACAGTGGTCATCTCCAAGTCGTCAAGCACAACCTCAAACGCTGAAAGCCGTTCGTCATCCGCACCCAACTCGCCGTCTTTCTCCGGGTCATATTGGGAATCAATATACGCAGAAAACGGCATGCCCGCATCCGCCGCTTGCTCGACAAGCCCAGCACGCTGCGATGGATTCCCATACCTTTCTACGATTTCTCGTGTCGTCATTAAAGACATTCGTTCTTCCTCCTGTGTAAACTGTGTAAAGTCTGGTAAAGTGTTCGTAAGTTAAGAAAGTCTCCTAAAGTGTTCTAAGGTTGTAAAGTCTGTAAAGTTGCAAGAGAAAAAGAAAGTTTCAAAGTCTCCTAAAGTGCCTAAAGTCTGTAAAGTTGCAAGAGGCACTTGGATGTTCCAAACATAAGTTCGAACTTCCGAACTTGCAAACTTTAGTACACTTCAAAACTTTTCCTGCTTTAGTACACTTCGAAACTTCTCCCGTTTCTTCGAACTTCCGAACTTGCAAACTTTAGTACACTTCAAAACTTTTTCCTGCTTTAGTACACTTCGAAACTTCTTTAGCCCGGCATTGTGATCAGGGCGTGTGTCGTGTCAAATTCCAGCACCGAGCCTTTGCCCTTTAAAGCGTCAATGAGATCTGCAACCGTTGCCGAGACGCTGTTAATCTGGGTGCGTCCTGCATTTTCAGCCGTTGTGATATCCGCAGCATTGCCAACATCCCCAGCGGTAACACCGGTTAAGTCCGCCGGTAACGCCGCAGGTGCACTCACGGCTTTCACGAAGCCCTTCGCACTGCTCGGCCCAAGTCCTGCAACCAATTTATCGCCACGCTTGACGGTCGCGTTATTCGCAAGCGGGACACGCAACCCACCGAACAGGTACGCACCGGTGATCTGTGTGCCGTCAACAGCGATGATAACGCCATCGAACGCTTCGCCATCCGCGGGTAATTCGGCTCTGCCCTCGGCATTGATCTTATAGACTTTGCCAACTGCCGTGCTACGGTGCTTGGCGGTTATGTCGTATGTGATCGTCTTCTTATCATGCAGGATACTCGTCGCCACTACATGCGGGTGTTCCTTTAAAGCCATCGTTGAAATTCCTCCTTTGTAAAGTCGGGTAAAGTGTTCGTAAGTGCCTAAAGTTTCAAGAGATGCTTTCAACTTCGCAACTATCAAACTTTAGTACACTTCAAAACTTTCTTCCTCTTACCGCCATTTCCGCTTCCGTTGACGCGGGGTCCGTTTCGTTCGCTCTGGGGGCGGTTCATGGGCGTCGGTCGATCTTCTGCCCGCCGGTAACGCCGCATCCCCTTTCTTCTTGTTGTGTGCGATATGATCTTCGAGTTTCTCTAACGGCATGTCGCCGTAATACTCGCGGTGATACTCCTCATCGAATTCGTCACCATACGCACGGTTACCCTGCTTGATCGCCTCTTCAACACGCGCTTCGCGATACGCCTCGCCGTCCTCGGCAGCTTTCGTCAGATCCGCGATCTCGTCTTTCTGCGTTTCGACCTTCTCGCGGAGACTCGTCACCTCACTGGTCACTTTTTCTAAGACCGTCTCCGGCTCATCTGTCGAACGCACGTCCTTGAGATCCAAATCCTCTCGCAACGTCGTGACGAGCTGCTGACGCGCCGTGTCCACATCCTGTGAGGCGTTCGTGAGATCCGCGATCTCGTCTTTCTGGGTTGAAACGGTCGTGCGAAGGGTCGATACCTCGGTCTCCAGTGCCTTCACAACGTCATCGGGTTCGTCCGTCGAACGGATACCCGGGACTTTTAGCGCATCGCGCAACTTCTCAATCCACTCATGATCTGTCACTGTAAATTCCTCCATAAATCTTCGCATCTGAGCAGCAGCCTCATCAGGCATGTCGGTAGGCATTGGGTTACCTAACCCGTAAGTGGTGGGGTCACCCCACCCGTACATGAGGAATCGCTGTTTCTCGATGGAAGTGTGTCGGTTAGACCCAAACTCAACGAGGGAGACCTCCTTGAGCCGAGCATCAAAAATAGTATAGGTGGCAGTCTCCATTTTGCCATCTTTGTTTTCGTACTTCTTACCCATCTTGTGAGTGCATTGCCCCTCACGTTCGGGTTCCCAATCCCAATAAGAGTACCGGCGGATGGGAAGGTTACATAAATTACAGATCTCACGGGCATCGTAGAATCCGATAGAGACCTGGTTGATTAACTCGTGTTCAATTGCCCTGATCAATTTCTCAGAAGTTCGGAACTCACGACTGCCGCCGTCGTATTCCATGTTCTTGAGAATGAAGAAATCGATCAGCAACTCGTTCTTGTCATTCAACATCGCATTTGCCGACCGTCCATACCCGAACGATCGCCACGCATGATGATCTTTGAGAGCAATCCCAGGCTTCGTTTTCGCATCTTTCTCAAAGTTTTTGAGAGTGGTCTTGGGATCCATAATCGAGTTGTGGCGGTCCAATTTGTCATTACTTGCCGTGATGCGAACCCAATATCGATCATCATCCTCTTCGGGCAAATCCGCATGCATCGCACGGGTGCCAATCGTAACAGGGAACAGCCTTATATCTTCCATAATTAACCTCCTTTCAATCGTTGATTTAACTCTGTCCACGCCCTCTTTTTTTGACGGATGCTGTCAAACGCCGAACAGGAATACCTGTTTGACAATCAGACCTGCGATGCCGCATCGTTAATTGACGATGCCCTCTCTGACTTGCATCCAGTCTAAACTTCCATACGTCCGGAGTCCCGCCGAGTGCCTGTTTTTTTCCGATTTGAACTTCTCAAGAGCGTCTTGATAGTCCTTGTCGTCAATACCCTCTATATCCTGCAGCTCCTTAAGTTTCTTGAGGTTATCGATCTTGACACCCTCCGCTTCTGCTATCTGTCGGATATCCATGGGATCAGGAGTATTCTCAAAATAGAACATGACTTTCCCTTGCCGACCCTCAGCCCGTAGCACATATCCCAAAAGGGTTGAAAAAACCCCCGCTACCGTAGATTGAATACTGGATATATTGATCCGGTAATCTTTTCTTTGTTCTGTCGCGTGAGATTCCGCGACGGATTCGTTACTGTGTTGCTTAATCGGGGTTGAACCTGTTGCTCTCCCAACCCGACGGTCATATAACCGCATCAGTCCATCGACCAGCCCGAAGAACGACGTCTGCATCTGCCCGCCCTTCGGCATTTCGACTTCCACGATGTCTAAATACGCATACCCTTCGTTCGGCTTTAAACTTGAGTACCGCTGGTTGATACCCGCAAGGAAGTCCTGGATGAATTCGTCTTCCTTATCAACATCACCCCTAACATCCGCTGGCATGAAGTCTCGCAACTTTTCCGAATCCACCTTAAACCCTGCGCGTGCCCAGCCTTGTGATTCCAAGACCCTCCGAAAATCGTGCATCACCCCTAACATCCGAATCACGTCTAACGGTGCCGATTCCAACATAGACCTGCCGAAGGGTTCATTCGGGCCCGCATTGAACGGCACATACATCACCGTCGGATCGTCCTGTAGGGATACCCATTTCCCCTGCTGCCATTGACCGAGCTCCCAGTCGTGGTTTCCGTGACGGTTGAAACGCGCTACGTATGGATCCATCACCGCAATGTCCATCGCCATGTCCGCCGCTTCGTTGAGTTCTAACTCCCAAAAAATAGCACCGCCTTTGTAGATGCCGGCAAACACTCTGTCAATCAACACGTCCGGGTCATGATGTTTCGCCGCAAGCCTGTCAAAGAAAGCATCGATAACCGGGGTGGCACCCTTCGGCTTTACTTGGTAACCCCAAGATTCGTTCGCGTTCCGCAAGAAATCATCGTATGCTTTTTTGACCTCCGGGCTGATGCTCGTGACGAGTTTCATGAACTGATCGACCGGTAGATGTAGCAGTTCTTCTTCTGTCCAGTTTTTCAGCTGCCATACACTTCGCGACCGTTCCGGCGGCGCAACATGATACATCGTGTGCTGCCGATGCGGATCCTGCATCGAGACGCGACCGCCACTCAATGCCCGTGTGTTACGGTGCTTCGCAATCGCTTTTGGGTCCCTACCGAAAACCCGTTTGTTGAAGGTCTTTAAAGTGCGTTGTAGGTTCATTCGCTATTTTTCCGACTTTTTCAATGCCCCCCAAAGCAGTACCCGTTTCGGTCTCACGAGATGCGGTGCTTTCGGCGCGACATCGACATGATAGCCAGGCGGATTGCCCGCATCCCAACGATTGCCGTAGTAGATAGGCGCATCTCCGGTATAAGGCTCACTCGGTATCACATCAACGGCTTTGCGATACGCACCTTTCCCAAAAGGACCCCGCTCATGTTTTCCCCAGCCGTGATTCCAATGCGCAGTCCGTCTATAGATTTCTTTGCCAGCGGGATCCGTGAGCACCCAGTTATTTTTTAAGTTCAGTATATCCGCATCGATATACACCTTTTCAACACCTTCAGAATGACCCCACAAATGCCCCAGGCGATGCCCGACACGCTGACGCGCGACAATCATCGTCTCGCCGGATGCCAATGGGCAGTCTTTGAGTACAATTATGACTTTGCCCCCACCTTTGGGGAAGAATGTCAACTGAAAGCCTTTCACAGTCCCATCACCCCCGCGATTGTGGAGTTCAAACCACTGCGGAAGTCCACCGCCACCCGCAGATGTCCAGTCATGAAACATCACCTGCGTCAAAACAATATCGCTTTCTCGGACGATACCGACACCAGGGACCGCGCCCTCCCCAGGGACATCGGAGACCTCTACCACACGTGAAGACGCTACCGGTAACCGAGATGACCCGACGCCGGTATCTGCTTGACTTTTCGGAGATACAGAGACGACGGGATCCGGGGTCTGTGGGGAAACCGTGTGCGTTTCGGTTTCCGGCGGTTCGACAACAACAGGCGGTTCAACGACAACAGGCGGTTCAACGACAACAACGGGTGGATCCACAGCGACGCTATGAGGCGGTTGCCCGTATTCTACCGGGTACCATGCCGGCCACCAACCCGCTTGATTCCCGTTGCCTTGTATGGTGTCGTAACACCAAGCATGAAAGTGGAGATTTTCGCCATCCTCGTTTTCGCGTTCACCATGTTCCTCTAAGCGAGGGGACTTGGGAATTATCTCGGCAGGCGGCGTGATGGTATGTCCAAAAGCAAAAGTGTTTAAGACAAGGATGTAGCAGGATATAAAGAGGTATTTCATTTTTCGCGTTCCTCCCGGATATGCTCTCGGCGCTCGTGCTTCATGCCCTCGATTTCGGTCTTCATTTCTATATCGAGGTGTCAACAAGCAAGAAATCAGCAACGCATTTACAAATAAGAGCAGGTCTAAAAGCACTGCCCACGTCGGTGTATCTCCAAACATGTTAGTCCCCCCAGTTCCACTCCGGTTTCGTCCCACCGTCGTAAAATTTGGCGTGCCCTTTTTGAATCAGGTAAGTGGCAACGTCTACCTCATTGACGTGAACATCTGCAACCGTCCGACCCGCATATTTCCCATGTATCGGATCGGAGATGGAAAAGTGGTTACCATTGGATTTCAACATAAGTATCAGTGCCTGACGACTCGCAGCCGCTGCGGCTTTTTCTCGCTGGCGACTTGCTTGCGATCGGGGACTCCCATCCGCGTTTTTTGTGGATGTTCGTTTCTCGGGGGTATCGATGCCAGCAATACGGATGTCTGTTTGGATCTCAACCCCTCGCTCGGTGATATGCACCCCGGGCCAATACTCACCGAGTTGCCATTTCTCAAAGTCCTGCTCCAGCAATAACACCCGAACATCTTTGATCGTGTCGCCATCGTAGACCTGCACGTCGGCATCCGAGAGAATACAGTTGTATGCATCTATAAAAAGTGGACTCTCACCAAATACACATTGATGGCACAACACCAACGTGAACGCCATCAACAGGAACACAACTCCCCATAAGATTGAATACAAAAGCCTACTCATTGACTTACCTCCTTTATCGCATCTTCACGCTACCATGGATAACTCGCCCGCTGCCGATGCTACGGGGGCCTTTTTGCAGGGTCCGCACCAGATAACTTGTGCCATCGATGCCATGCTTTTCGCCGTCTGTGTCGGCATCGTCCTTTTGCGGGTTACCCGTCCGTTTCTCGCTGTAACTCAAACTCAAAAACTCATCAGTGACCTCAACAGGTAGATATTTTTCTTTCAGGTTTTCATCTGGGGGATGCACCAGCCGATCCCGTAAGAAAAAAATCGCCGGTTGACCGGTCTCGTCAATTTTCAACCGTTTCTGCACGGATTGAATCTGGGCAACTCTGTCTTTGGGCGGTTCGTTCACCCGAAAGCCAGCGAGCTCCAACTGCGCCACGCCGTCCTGGTCGGCAGAGTCTACCGCGGCATACCGAATCTTCTTCTTCTCTTCTCTATCACAGTTGTCTGTTATCAACTGGATCAAGTCGGGTTTTATCAGTCCCGTTTTGTATATCTCCTTATAGGCATAGAGTCTATCATCCGGAGCGTGCGCCCACCAAATCACGCTCGCCGCATCCCGATACCCCCAATCGACACTCAGATAGCGCGGCCAATTCGGCATGATCGATGCAATCGTTTTATCGAGGATGTGGACCTCAGGGTCAAACCCTTCAAAGACTAAATCCTCACCCGATGCCCAGAGTCCGAGGAACCCCCGTTTGAAACGCAATCCTTCGAGATTCTTGAGCTTCTCTACACGCCGTTCGCCCGATCGGGTGAACAAGTGTTCGATCTTCTTGAGAAGTTTCGGATCCGGGTTGTTTCTAAATTCTATTTTGAACTCGGATAATTCTGGTGAACCTTGCTCGATAATCTCAGGGTTGTCTAAGAACGACATCCGATAAAACTTAAGTTTCCCTTCCTTCGCTTGCTGGCGGATCCAGTGATTCGGCACGCTTGGGTTACAATCGCCAAACAGATACGCAACCGGCATGATTCCCGCGCGTTCGGAAACACGCGCCGTCAATTCGTCCCACGCCGCGAAAGGTAAAAGCTCGGCTTGATTGACAAAGCCCGCATCAAAGAAATCGGATAACAGGTTCTGCGGCTTGTCTAACCCGTTCATGTAGATCCGAGTACCATTTCCATACTCGAAAAACTCTGGACGCTCCCCCCCAAACCGTGTGACTTCCCGACCCATCGGATTATCATCACGACTCGGAGGCGTATACCCCAGAAACTTTATATACGTCGGGACGATGTTCCGATACACACGGTTCAAACTCCGATGCACGAATGTCATCCGCGCACCCGCATACTTCAATGCCAGCATGTGCATGTAAGCAAGGAGTCCGTATGTTTTCCCCGCGTCATACGTCCCGCCCGCTATCTTTACACTCACATCTAATGAGGTGGTAAAGAGTTTCAGCATCTCCCCGTAGGGATAATAATGCTGATCATTCTGTCCCCAAGAGATTACTCGCTGTCTCTGCATCCATCACACCGTTTTAGATGTTTTCTCTGCCTCCGGTAACGCGTCCCACAACGTTTTCAGTTCCGAATGAAAGTGTCCAACCTCTATGAGCTGATCCTCAGGCGGCGCATTTTCAAGGTCTTGTTTTTCACGTTCTACGGTCTTGTGCTTTGCGTCCTCCGAAGCTTGTTGTGTGTTGCTATCATACCCTTGGGTCAATACATTCCAGCGTTTTAGGAGTCTATCTATTGAGAGTGCTAATGTTTTGATACAGTCTAAGAGCATTTGTGTTTCGTCTGGATCCGGGTTTTCCTGACCGAGGAGGATGTTTAAACGTTTGCGATAAATGGAGAGGGTGTCTCTTTGAAAAAGGATAAGATCCTTGATGATTTTCCTATTCTCTAAAGGTGTTAAGGGTCTGTAGTCTTCATGGAGATCGTATTTCCCTTTCCGCGCGCTTACAACCTTCTCCTCTGCAATGAGAAGGTTGACATATTTTCGTGCTGTGTTTATAGAAACACCGAGGTTTTCACGAATCTCTTCCATCGATCTTTCGCCCGAATTCAGAATTTCGAGAATTTTGTTAAGTTGTTTGTGCATCAGGAACGACTCCTATAGACGCGTAAGTAACATCTACGTACCACGAAAACACCACCTATGTCCCACAAAAACATCACTCTATATTTGACTCAGTTCAGTTTCCAAACATCTGTTGAGGGACTATTCAACGATGGACACGCAGATGGCAATCGGAACTTGATGAATAGTATACGCTGCTAAACCTAACCCCTGAAACTACATTCAACATCCCGATATGCTGATTTACAATACATACACAATAAAATAGGAAAAAAGTGGTCAGAGGCAGGGAAATCCGTCGATTGTTACCAAAAATCTCTTGTAACTGATAACTGAAAACTATTAAACACTTGAAAATCTATATTGCTTATGATAAAATAATACACTATAAAAAGACTAATTGTCATCGCCTGCCCATGGAGCACACACACTGAATGCCTAAACTCGAACGCACTACCTTTACACTCACCCAACAGCAGAACGAATGGATCGACGAACAGAGTAAGAAAACCGGACTCCTCAAAGCTGAAATCATGCGACGCGCAGTCGACCAGTACGCAGAACAGGAAGAAGCGAAAGAGGAACGCCAGTTTTTTACACCCGAGCAGCGGAGAGATATCAAAGAGATCGCACGGGCGAAAGGTGTTTCAGAACTCTCTGTTATCCGCAGAGCCATTGACCGCGAGTTAAATAGATTTTTTCGGAGATACTAATTCGGAGATACTCACCTGTAGCACAAACTTTTAGTTTGTGCATTCCCCAAAAAAGGAGATTTTACAGAAATGCGAGAAGAGATTTATCACGACGATTACATCACAGTTATCGTAACAGACGAAAAAGGTGCCGGTGGTGCACACCACACATACGAGATTCTCAACAGAGAGACTGGCGAAGTGTTGAATACTGTTTCTTTTCAGAAGGGGCCCATCGCTGACAATGGCGTGAACGGATCCACAAACGAGGCGTATTTGGCAATCGTTGGGCATCGGCTTGAATGTTTTCAGTCCGGTCCCTTCCCATCACATTGGAGTGTGAAAGCACAGCACGGTGTGGATTTCGCGCGGTCTACCTTGGAAATGCGAACAACAGAACGCAAAGCACGCGGTGTTGAAGGCAAGGATATTGCCTAAAGGAAGGAATCGGAATGAAAAATAGAATGGATGTCGCTGAAGAATATGAACCCGTGCTACCAGGGAAAGTCAAAGCACATCTGGCAAAGAAGCAAGCAAAAACGGATAACTCACTTCTCACACAGACTGTGATCGCAGTCGGGAAAGTCATCGCAATGCTACAGGACTCGCCAAACCCCAACCGGTTCGTTGTCGATAACCTCACACCCGAGCAACTCCGGCAACTTAAATCCGCATGTGTGAACCACCTTGCACACCTTATTCCCGGCATAGAGGAAGAGATAATAGAGTGATAGACCCCCGAAAAAGACAGGATGGATTAAGTTTTCTCGGTTTCCCATTGTCGCACCCAACGTCGGATAGTGCTTTTGTCAACTTCTGAAAATTCAGCATAGAGTTTTTTTCGTATTTCTTTGAGAGTCATATCATCAGATCCAGAAAACGAAGGCGCGCTGATGATACCCTTCCAACAGGAAGCCACCTTTACCATCCAGGACGGCACCATGCTACCAAACCGAGGCAACTGATGGACAAAATCACAATTGATAAACACACGTTCGCCTGCGTGCTCTCTGAACTCGCATTCACGGTGGGGACCCTCAAAGGCATCAATGGCGCATTAGAGACGTTGGGCGAGCGAATAGACCGCAATAAACTGAAAGAGATTATCGGGGACACACATCAACGCTCAGAAAAAGCCCTGGAATCACTGCGTCAACTGCTTTTCGAGGAGGGATAGAGGAAAGAAAGTTTCAAAGTCTCCTAAAGTGCCTAAAGTCTGTAAAGTTGCAAGAGGCACTTGGATGTTCCAAACATAAATTCGAACTTCCGAACTTGCAAACTTTAGTACACTCGCAAACTTTTTCCTGCTTACGCACATTTTACCCGACTTGCTTAAGGAATAATTAAAATATGAATGACCTACGTACACGACTCCCGGAGTGCCCGCTTGAATACCAGGTCCCGCACATTCCGGCTTCACACACCGCACTCGTGATTGAGATCAACGCCGCCGACATCGAGTGGCAAGAGAAGATGCTTCCCTGGACACTCGCCGGGCTTATCAATAACACCGACATCGTGATGAAAGGCGTGCATCTCTATATCGCTTGTGAGGACGGCACCCAGGAACGCATCAGAACCGCACTCAAGAAGATCGATCTGCCACCCGGCACCCTCATCACGAAAGACCCCGAAAGCAATCAACCGCTCATCCTCTTTGGAAATTACGGACACAGGTACGATTCCGTCTGTCTCCTTGATGTTAACTATTGGGCGTTCCGTGGTATCGGTAAACGCCATGAAGCCGACATCAAACTCCCCTTCGGACACGTCCTACGACACACATGGAACTGGGCAGCCGCAAACTACAGCTTCAATTCCGCAAACAATATCTATTTAAAAGATACCTGGGTCGGTATGTCAAAACCCGTGCATCTCACCGGTGGCGATTCCCCAAAGCAACGGAAACGCATCGCAGGTGCACTCATAGAGGCTTCTAAACGCGCACACTATTTACACACTGCCAACACCGCCGTCTATGGCGAAGACTATAAAAAGCGGAACACAAACGTCGCCGCCTATTTCTTCAATGAAACCGAATCCAACTGGCACCTCGATGCCTCTATCCTGAAATATAGTGCCTCCGAAGTGAATAACTACTTCACGGAATGGGCACTTGAATGGAAACACCTCAGCACTGATGCACTCATCGCGCTCTGGTTGCTCAAGACCCAACAACACGCCCATAACCTCGCGGATTCTGTCATGATAGAGTCCAGTTATGCTCGCAAAGAATACCCCAGACTCTGCAACATGCAGTTCTCCAGTATAGAGCAATTCAACTACGCCATGCAGGAATTGATGGCCGCGCAGCTCAATATCGCGATGAATTGAACTGTAGCGCAAACTTTCCAGTTTGCGTCCTCTGATAAGGGAGGTTCCTTGTAGCGCAAACTTTTAGTTTGCGTCCTCTAGGTCGCCCAACCTATTTGCGCATTTATAGAACTCTCAATCGTAGTTTAGTGGGTGCTACGGATTGTAGAAGCAGGGGTTAAATTCCCGCCTAAAAGAAAGAAGGTTCGGCTCCCCCAGCGGTGCCTTGAGCGCGTATGCATGTGAGAAATCATAGGTAGTTTAAAGGGTAGAGGCGAGGTCACCTCGCCCGTACACTAACCCCGTCTACTTATGAGGAGAACGCTATAAAACCGCTGGACCCACATTTTATGATAGATTTAACACCTCAGCAAATCCTACACGTCCGATTACACGACGCTGGTTTCCGATATGCGAAATTACTCAGACAGAATGCCGGGCATCCCGATGGGGTCATCTATGTGATTCAGGGCATTTGGGGCGATGAGATCGCTAACATCGTTAAAAGCACGCAGGACACAGGATACGAGTTGCCAAAACACATCTTTGAAGGGAAACCAAACAACATGTCAAATCACCAAACGCAATCCCCCGATACGCTTAGCAACGAGGCAGCACCTATCGAGGAAAATCCTGAGTGTGAGACTCCCGATGCACTGGCGCGAAAAGTGGAACGTCTCGAACGCAGAACATCAACGCTTGAGCTGCTACTCAATGACATCATGATACACATAGATAACCCCTCTAAAAGTGAGAATCAATTTGCATCGAAACAAAAACCGAAACCGAAGCAGAAGATGAACGCTCCAGATATTAAAGAGAGGATCTTAGCGTATCTCAGCACAGAAACGACACCGAAGGGCACGCGTGTGATTGCACAAGCGATTCGATCAAAGTTTCAAGAGACAAAAATTGCGCTTCGCCAACTTCGGGATTCTCAAAAAATTATCTACATCGAAAATGAAGGATACCAACGAAAGGATCGGACAGGATGGCAAACGAGGACATAGAAACCAAACGCGCACGACACGCAGAAATTGGATGGCCCACATGAACGAAATCAAACTCCGAAACGAAAACAAATTCCGCACTCCCATCTACGGACGCAACTTCCAAGGCACGACCACCTGCGTCGGCGCGCTTTACCCCGAAGGCAACGTCCAAGTCTACTGGACCTGGAAATGGTTCGATTTTCAAAAGGATGCGGTGTTCAGACAGGGGTCTCGATACTGCGGGTTCCAATTCCAGAACATAGGACACCTCATCGGGATGTGGGATACCCGTGAGATTATCACTGGGCTGCCCTACGACTTCTCGCATCTCATCACGACACATTTCGCGGAGTTTTACAAAAAGCATCAAACAACCTTCGTCCTCTCCGAGAAAGAACGCGAGGCACTCGGTATTCCTGACGAGGAATACATCCACGCCAATAAAACCGTTTGGGGCGAAAAATAGCAGGATTCAGAAACTTAACTGAAAACTGACTCGTAGCGCAAACTTTCCAGTTTGCGTGCCTCTTTCGTAGCATAACCTGTTAGGTTGTGCATCTTGTAGCATAGGAAATCACAAGTCTCCTGTTCGTAGTCGTGCGATTCATTGCACGTTAAGGAAAGTTTAAAAGATGAAACACTATAAAGCAGACATCTCCGTCCGACGTGTCGGCATCACGACCGCACCGAAAATACCGCCCGACCATCCAAACGTCCGATTCTCAACCTGCCTTCACCGTGAAAGCTTTCCAGCAGCCGACATCACCGAAGCACGCCAGCGCGCCATCCATCTCGTCGAGAACCCAAGCATCCCCGAATTCACAGAATGCCTCGACTTCTACTTTGTGCCATTCAAAATCCTGGAGTGGCACGACTGGACAGATCCCATCGAACCCGAAGGCGAAACGCAGATCCATTCCTGCAGCAGCCATCCCTTCCTCGTCGGCGTTTTCAAATGGATCGTCACACTCCTCGTTTATGAAGTTGACGCGCCGGAAACCTACCGCTAAATCACAGTCTCCCCTCACAGTCTATCATAACTCACCACAGTCAATCACAGTTCAGACGCTTTCTCTTGAAATATATTGTTTTCTTATTGTAAATCGGCATCATGTCCTGCTGAATTCACGCCAGCGCGGACGATCGCATCAAGTATACTTATATGCATAGACCGTAGCCTGCAACAATCCGCAGACATACGGAATGGAACGAGAATATCCCAACCCTCCTGACCGAACCGCAAGGAAAATTAAAAAAATGGCACATACGATCCTACTCAGCACAGAAACGCGGACGCCTGATACCCAAATCCTCGGCAAAGACTGGGCGGGCGAATACCAACTCCTCTGCACAACCTATGCTTCAGACGCAGTCGTCCTGCAAGTACGACCCTGCGGCACGACGACCTGGAACACCGCCAAATTCAACGGTCGAGAGATCAAACTCACCGCAGCAGGGGATGTCCTTGATGTCAGGCTCGTCAGAGACTACGAGTACCGGCTCATGACCGCAAACGCTGGGGCGGAAGTCGTCATCGCAAAACATGACGTTCACGGATAGAAGGAAAAACAGATGATACAGGGTGGAATTGTCAGCGGGTATTACGGCAGCAGCGCATCTGTCGCTTTTGTGTACCTCAAAGGTCGAACAAACATCGGGAATCCTATTACGATAGGAATCTTGAAGAATCAAGATGACAGATTCATGGGCGGCGGTGTTCACCATCCGTTCGTTACGAAGGGGCAGGCTTACGCCATCGGCTTCTCTGGTCAGATTGATGAACACGAGTTCGGCGGCAATAGCATCCCACTCATATTCACCGACATCGTTGACGAAACCAACAGCGACATCACCGCAGTTGCCAACACACAACGCACCGAGAATGAAGTGATTCAATTCCCGGATGGACTCTACAACATCGACCTGCATTTCGATATCACCCTTCAAGGCGAAGCGGAAACCAGAACCCTCGAAGTCCAACTCCGTCAAATTATGGAGAATACAGACGATGTTATCGTTGATTTCGCACCCGGACAAGGCGGGTACGGTGCCGGGAACGGAGATATAACCGTCGACTTCCGGTTTGATTACTGGCGACCTAAACGTAACGCAAAATACTACTTCGCTGTCGTCGCGAAACGCGAAGCCTATCGACTCAAAGATTGGAGAACCCGAGGACTGGAAGGCTTTTTACAGATCGTCAAGCAAGACTAAAAGGGGTGAAAGAAAGGTCGCAGCACTCCTCGCCTACGAGGGTTCCGAACTCTCGCTCCTCACCATCGAACCGCAGAACGATAAGATTATCATCAACCGAAGCGGTATGTACGCCGCACAACAAGGTTTCCTGTTACTATGAAACTTTTCAACGACTGGTGGCAGCTCGAAAAAGCGAAACTCGCATTCATGGCGGAACACTATGGCATCTACCTCGTCCTCGGGATCGGTCTTATCTGCTTGTGTGTTTACGTCTATTTTTCCAAGGATGATGACAATGAACTATAGATATAAACGCGCCCAGCAACGCAATTGGGAGATTGATATCCAGCAGTGGTTCCGGCTTTTTATGGAGTTTCTCTGGAAATTACAGGATAAAAGATCATGAAAGGCACCGTTCATATAAAGAAAATATACATATCCAGCACGATATGTATAAAAATTCGGAAAAAGTATACATAGGAGAATGGTATCTTAGGTCTTTTTAAGAAGTGAGGCGATGTCTTTGTATTTGTGAACAGTCGAGGAAGGTATTCTAAGCCCTTTTGCAATACGGCGAAATGACCACCGCGCTCGCAAGAACAAATTTATTCTGATATGAAAGGCAAGGAGAGGCATTCCCAAACGTTTTTCAAATGCCTTCCCTTTTGTTTTGGATATTTTCCCACATGTTTTGGCAGAACGTGTTTTCCCTTTATTGGGTGAGGATTTCCCTTTTTGTGCTTCAGATATTCGCCGACGAGTTTCAGTGGTATGCTTTCTCCCTTTACCGGCTTCTCCGATTTTGAGGCGGGTTTCAGTGGTATGCTTTCTCCCTTTACCGGCTTCTCCGATTTTGAGGCGAGTTTCAGGAGAGTGCTTTTTACCAAAAAAACTATTTTTTTCTCCCTTACGGGTTTCAGAAAGTCTGCGTCGTTGTTCAGCAGAAAATCTATAGCCAAGTGTGCCCTCACCCCCATGTGTCAGGTTATAACCCAAAGGGGTAATGGTTTGATACTTCTTGATATACGCTATCTCAAGATCAGGCAAGAGTTCAGGGAAGATATTGTTCTCAAGGATTTCATACGTGAATGCGTCTCTACCATACTTTTTCACAGCGTTGGAAATGATACAGTTGCCATACCCCGAAAGATGGTTTCTTATTCTACCTTTTCCAGGCGGATGGATGGAGATGCCAATGTAAGATTTATCGTTGATAGTATTGGTGATTTTATAGATGTAGCCCATTGGAGTATCTCACTGTCTCACTTTTTAACCCCCGCTAAGTAGGTGGTGGACAACCTACCATGCGGTAGGTCTTAGCGTGTCCACCAGTGAGATTTAATTAGTATAACATTTTATGAGTTTTTTATCAAGTAAAAAACGGAGGCAAATGAAAGTTACTTTTCACGATATTACTATCAGATGCCCCAAGCACGGCAAAGTCCCCTACACCGCAACCTCCGATCCTGGCGGTGAGGTGATAACCCTGTACTGCCCGCGGTGTGAAGATGAAGTCCGTCAGCAGCATAAGCATCAAAATTCACCGTATCCACTCCAGGGTACATCACCCTCTCTGATTGAATCGTGCAACCGTGGCGACTGAGGATAACACACATCGACCGTCGGTCGACCGTAGTATCTCTTTGTAGCACAAACTTTCCAGTTTGTGCCTTCTATTAGGCATCGTTAATTAACGAAAGGAGCAACCCAAATGAAGAAAGTGAGAATATCTTGTGATGTGGCTCTGAAAGTGCGTCAACATCTCGACGCACACGCCCAGGAAAACGGTATCTCCAGAGCGAAATTCATTGAGACCGCCGTGGAAGACAAAATTGAAGGCTTCAACGTCCACAAAGAGAACAAGCGACTCACGCAGGCACACGCCCAGGCAGAACGGGACATCTTCGCCGAAGAACAGCGCGCCGCCAAACTCAAAGAGCAGCGCGACGGCTTGGCATCCGAGAAAGAGCAACTCACCGTCAAACACACCGATCGCATCAAAGAGATCGCCTCCGCCCTCGGTGTCCCCGACACGATCGGGCACATCAAGCAACGCATTGCCGAACTCAACGAGAAATGTGAGCAGCTGGAACGCGAGAAAACCGAACGCACCGAACAGCGTGACGAATTCGAGAGGCTCCTACACGCCGAAACAGATGCATACAATAAATGCTATGAACGCGCCGAATCGCTGAAAAATGAACGCAATCGCTTCAAAGCACAGGCGGAAGAAGTGAAATCCAAATTCGACACCTGTGAAGAGAAACTCACGCGCCTCCTGATGCGCAACTGGTGGGCCCGTCTCTGGAATAAACTGCCGTGGATAGCATGAAAAATCCCCTCCACTTCCGATACACGCACACATGTTACAATCGCGAGGGCGGAGTCATCGCGCACGACACCGGTACGCTTGAGGGGTATACTCTGAAATCCATCAAGCTCACCCTCGTGAAAAGATTTCGACTCCAGGGCACCGGTGGTAACTGGACCTGCCTCCCCAACGGCACTCACAAACGCTCACACAGAAGCACCGCCACCGGAGAACGCAGCACCCTTATTCTCGAACCCCTCTTGGAATAACCCACCCACACGCCCTGTCAGGTGCAGGAACGGTCGGCAGCGGGACTGCTTTTTCTCTCAGCGACGATCCGTTTGATTTCACCGCAGGCGTTTCACTGGCACTGTGGCAAAATAGAACCGCAAGGCGGGGAGTGTCAATAGCAAAGTTCCCCACACCTCCCGCTATTCTTGCGTTTCTTCGCATCCCGTGCCAATAGCAAAGCCCGCACAGAAGCGTTTGCCATGCGCCAATGCCCCGCGCTGCTCACATATCTCTCCAGAGAAGCCACCCGCGTCTATCCGCCCCGCACGTTCGTAGATACCCACACCTGCCACCTACTCACCCCAACGCCATCGGTCGCTTAACCGTTTTCGCTCCGATTCAAGGGATTGGTTCGGGTCAGCGTTCGCTGAATCGTGTTGGCAGAGCCATATCAAGCATTGTCTCTCGGCACTGTGTCTGTCGCCTGTGGGGGCGGTTTTCAAAAAGCGTTGGTCAAGTAAGTGTGTAGTTTGTGGCGGTTTTCGGTTCAGATTGGGCGGGGTCTGGGGCATTTGCGGTGGGTCGCGTTCGCTTGCATGGGCCTCTGGACTGCCCGCGCCGTTGTTGCGGGCAGGTTTTCGGTTCACTCGCGACTGGGTTTGGGAATCTGGCACGGAAAAAAGAAAAAACGTCAGAAATACGTCAACACCTGTAATCCTGCGCTGCTTACCGCGGCGCGCGTTTTCTCGCGATTTTGCCGCTAATTCCTCTCAATTTACATCATATCACAGAATAAAAAGAGTCGTTCTTCACGCTTTTTTTGTAAAAAAACATCAAAAATCGGTGAATTTGGCGATTTTTCCTAAAAAATTATGCATTTTAATTTGACATTTCCCTAAAAACCTGGTATAATATTAAGTAACAGTGTGAGGGGCGTTGCAGCGCCCCCCGAACCAAAAACCTAAGAACCAACTTTGGCTTGGCTTTTTTATTTTATCAGAAGCCTCGCCATAAAATCAAGAGGTTTCTCATGAAAGATCAGAATTCCCCTAATACCCCAACCGCTGAAATGCTTGCAGACGCATGGCGAAAGCATTACGCCTTCGGCACATGGCATTGGCACGATGGACAGTGGGTATGGCTCTCCCCAAACGGCAACGGCTATTCCCGATGCGGTTCACCGGTCCCGCCACCAGCACCCGACAAGATAAAGCCGTATCACCAGTTGCGCTGGTCACGGTGCAAAGTGTGTAACGCAATCAAACCCTGGGGCGGATGTGGAAGCAAAAGCATCAGCACCTACAACAACACGTGGTAAAGGGGAAACCGATGAAAAAATTGACAATCACGCTTTTCGGTGCAACAGGCACCCGCACCCTTGAAATCACACCGCGCGGCGGATTCCCAACTCGGCACGTCAAAGCACCCCGTGAAACCGGGTCTCCGTCCCTCTTTGAACCGGAAACCCCGCAAGAGGTTTCCCCTGCTGCCGATCGGACACCCAAACCCGATACGCCGCCAACGTCCACGACCGAGAAAAGCAGTGTTCCCTCTCCTGCGGAAGCACCGCCCACGCTCTTGGAAGTCATCCGGTTCATGCACGCCTCGGACAACCACAGCGGTTGGCTGATTCTCGACGAAATCCTTTTCGTCGCGACGACCCACTACAAAATGAAATTCAATCAGCAAACCCTGCTTGATGCCCTGCGGGAACTCTACACGCAAGGCGGGTTAGCATACCGGCTGAACGGCTTCGATCAACACACCTTCCAACTGATCGAAAATCAGGAACCCTCCCTGAAAATGCTACTCGCTGAAGTGGACACGCTGATGGGGAAAGGCGGTGTCGCATGAGAAGGAAACCACCGATGTTCATGTGGTACCGGCACAGACAGCGTGAACGGGAACACCAGATCAGAACCGCGTTCAACCTCAAATTCAATGACCAGCACTACGCCATCGCCACGCCAGAATTCTGGGACGCGTGGCGCGTCGACAAGAGCCGGACACTTTGTAAGCAATACGCCCCCGCAAAATACCCCGCTGACCAACTCGGACTGCCCGGTAAAAAACCCGTCTGGGTCGTTTTCGTGAGTCGTGCCGCGAAACAGGCGTTTGAAGCCAACCACGCTGCACCGGAAGCACGCGAAGCAGCAAACACCGACGGTAAGATTCAGGGGTTGGGGTGGCAATCGACACGCGTTAACACCGGTATGTTCCTCGACGATCGACACAGAACCTACCGCTCCCAACGCGCCCCCGTCGTCGCGTGGCTCAACTACAATCAGGGTCGCTATTCCGTCAACGTCGTTCACAGTGCTTTCAAACTGACGCGTCCGATCCCCGCCGCTATCACCGACCTCGGTGATGCAGTGGCTTGGGTCTATCAGAATTCGGTGTGGAGAGGGTGAACATCGTGATACTCAACTTTTACCTGCGCAAACACCCACCGAAAGGGGCAATGCGCACCGTGGAAAAACAGAACCTTGCGAACGTGCGCGCCTTGCTCAAAAAGCGGGGCGTGCCAAACGTCAGCAGATTGGACTACCACGAAGCGATCCAAACGCTTGCGAAACGAATAGCAGCAGAAGGAGAAAGACATTGAAATATGATTAAGCAGGTCTGGAACGATAAACTTAAATTTCATCTGCTCCGGCACTGGTACGGTGTGACGCTGGATGGGTATATCGTAGCCGTTTTTGAAAGCGAAGCGGAAGGCGAACACTTTCTAAAAGCTGTCCGGGTTCTCAATAGCAACGGAATCCCGCACGGGCTTGTGAATAGGCGGTGGATGGTCAAATCCGCTGAACTCGAAACCGTCCTCGGCATTGAAGAAATAGATGACTACATCTCGATAACGAGAGCGGCAAATCTCATCGCTGAAAGGAAAAACGCATGAAAAGGTTTCTCATTTTCATTCTCAAGATGGTAGCGTTTATCATTAGGACATTGATCACCATCTTCAAAAAGTATCCAAAGAACCACCGATATTAACCCGTAATCTAACCGCCGCGGTCCCCAGTGTCCGCGGCACAATCCAAGAAAGGAGACATTTTGAAACTCGCAAACCTCATTAGACTTCACGTCGCGGCGTTCCACTTCGCGAAGACACCCGACTGCACAGCACAGGTGTTAGCGCACGTGACGGACGTGAAAATCAAAACCGTTTATGGATGGGTGCGACGCCCCGAATGGCACGCCGCACTTGATGCCCTCCATTTCACAGGGACGCGCGCTTTCGCTCGCAAACCGACTCGCGATATTATCCGCGATGCCGGTGGGTTAGTCGAACAAGCGTTCGAGATATACAAGACAGCGCGCACGGACGGACACACCCCGAAAAAAGCCGTCACCGAAGTCGTCAACGCACTGGAACTCAACCGTCGTCGTATCAATACCTGGGCGAAACGCTACCAGTGGGAGTCCGCTCTACAGACCGGCAACCACGAAGGCGAACCGAGACAGTAGGGGTGTTTTTGATAGGGTATTTCCCCTAAGTTTCCCAACCCGTACAGAGAAAGGGCAGTGCGCCAACACCGCCCATGACAACAAACCAACCCTAACGCCAATTAAGGAGGAGTGCGCCATTTGCAATTATACTGCAAGCGGCGCGTAAAGTCAAAAATGCGTAAACTTCAAGTCAAACGCAGCAGTTTCTTGATTGAACCTGCCAACCGATCGATCCAAACATTCGTAGGGGCGAGGTCGCCTCGCCCGTCCACCTGTAGAGGCGAGGTCACCTCGCTCCTGCTTGAAACTCTTGGCGAGATTCTCAGCATCCTCTCGATCTTCATTATCGGCTGGATCGCTTATGTAGTTTTATAGAAAAGGAGACGGGGCAGGCGACTGTCCCCTATAATGCAATGATGGAAACTATGTGGATCAAACCCGCCGCGATTGAAGATGTTTGGGTCGTCAATAACCGGAAAGAGAACCCTGGACATATTGAGAGCCTCGCGGAATCCATGCGCCAAAACGGTTACCTGCGCAAATACCCGGTCATCGTTTTCAAGGCAGCGAACATCCCTGTTGAAACCGATAAGCCCTATCTCATGGCGTGTGGACACCACCGCAGGAAAGCCGCAATTGCAGCAGAGATAGACCGCATTTTCGCGGAAGTCCACGACGGCACCGAAGAAGAATGGATCGAGATGATGTCGCTGGACAACTTCCAGTTTGACGTTGCCTCGAACCCCGGCATCGGCTTGGCGTTCACCGAGCAGGAGCGCCGCTCCGCCTGTACCCAACTCCTGCTCCTGCCGAAATACCTGCGGAAAACCAGCGTTTCATTGGCGAATTCATGGAAAGTCTCTGAAGGCACCGTCCGCCGCTGGCGTAAGGAGGCGGAATCGTTAATTGACGAAGGGATGTCCGCAGTGCAGGAATTAGGTGTTTCACCGGATCGGTTTGAACGATTGAAGGAAGTCATTGCCGATCCGCATCGTGAGAACGAGGCGGGCGAAACCGTTGCTGTCCGTCAGAAACCGAAGGAACTGACAAACGAGGAACGCTTTGAACTTTGGCAGGAGATCAAAACCGCTGCCCTCTTCGACCAACGTTCAGACGGCACCCGTTACCTGGATCGGAACGGTTTCCAGTTTGAAACCTTCAGGGCGTATGTCTGTCAACGGTATAACATCCAAGACAGCGACATACCCCATAAACTCAAAAGGGGACAACTCCAAAATATCTATAACTGGATAGCAGGCGAGGACCCAGAGGTGATCGCTCGGTGTAAGGAACTCCAGCGTCAAACCGACCTCATCAGTAGAGCCCGTCAGCAGTGCGCTCACTTACACGATGAGGTCATCCGTGCCTTTGATGAGAATCTGAGTCCCACGCCCGGCAATACCTACTCACCTGCCCGTAAGGCGTGTCTCAAGGAATTCCAAAAGGTTGTCAAGCAACGGTTTGACGGCTTCGATTTCGACGATCGACACAGCGCAACGACAGAAGACGCGCTTATGAGCGTCCAGCAGACATTTTCCGACATCTGTGCAGATATTGAAATGAAAGAAGAGTGGGTGCTGACCTTCAAAGCGAAGTTTTCCGATAAAGCCCGGCAGGACCGCAAGGCACTGGAACAGGCATGGGCAGATGCCCGCAAGGAGATGTTCACTGCGCTTTCCGAATACCCGCGCAATGTCAGCGAAGTTGCGTTCTGCAACCGGTTTGATGAACGGTTCGGTCACCCCAGCGATAGGACCCGCGAGTTCACCGAACCTACGCCCGCGATTACCGATGAAACCCTGACCGCAGACATCCGTCATTTCAAGGCTGCCACCGCAGACATTCACGCAGATACCGAGTGGATGCAAGCGATGCCGGAGCCACTGCGAATAATTGACGCGCTCAGACTCACAGAACGCATCACAGAACTCGTTATCAAGGTGGAGGGAGGCCGTCGAGAAATCCGTATCGCTGAATTCAATGCCGAGACCGTCGCAGAATGGATACCCGCGGATATGCAGGCGGAACTCATCAAAATCGCTGATCAGTTCATCTATTCGGATAATCGGTTCACCAACTCCGATTAGCAATCGATAACTATTAACAAGGAGACGGGGGCGAGCAATCGCTCCCGGAATATCATGAGAATCAGAAACTTGACCAACACCGGTATCATCCTGGCACTGGGCACCGAACGGCTATACCTCGAACCGACGCGTGAGCCTGCGATCGTGCGATGGACGCAAAAAATGACCGGAGACCACCTACACATCGAGTTCGGCGCGTCCTACCAATGTTTGCAGGTCCCTATCCTCAAGGACATTGCACACGTCGAGGGGGTACCCGATCCAGAGCCTGGTATCATCTTCCTCGTAGATCAGCATGTTTTTGATAACTACGATCGCCCGGACGTTTTCACTTACAACGACGAGAAAGACGATGGCAACGGAAACGTGATTATTGGGTATTTGGTCGGGAAATAAAAAGGTTAGCAGCCAAAAGGACAGATTTTCCTGCCACATCGGAGGGCCACCACACGATGCGAATGTGCGTATAGCCTGTGATTCTGGGCATCCCCAAGAAAAATTTGACAAAGCCTTTAAAATGTGTTATAATGCAAGTAACATAAAGGTGGCGTAGGCGATTCCAAACGCTTACGCCACCAACGATCTACAAACCGTCTCATAAATAGGTGATTTTGCCGAATCGTATTTATGAGAGAGGTTCTAAGCAATAAGGAGAGGCAAGGCGACGCGCTTTTGCTTCTAAGGGCATTGTTGTATCAGATTTAATGCCTAAATCGGCTTCCTGACTTCCTGATCCGATAGGTATGCCCACGTGCTCAGCTTGCACTCCTATAGTGAGAGTTACTCCCCTGGCGGGGGCAGTACTTTAAACTGTCCTCATTTGTTAGCTTTAATAGCTTAACCAGGACCGTTAATGTTACTCTCGATAATAATTATAACACTAATTCGACTAGATGTCAAATTAAAAATCGAATTAGATCTAGTTAACCGGTTAAGTGCATATATAATCCGCGATTAATTCGCGTAACCCGCTACGGTTAACCTCGCGGTGGGCCATCAACCATCAATTTTAGCTTTAGCGCGGGGTCCACTCTGTAAATCAGGTGATATTATCGAGATATAAAAAACATTGACGGTCATTTTAACCACTTTTTCACTCAAGTTGGGCAGACAGGACACTCGAGGTGTCGTTTGCCCAATAAAAGTTGGAGGAAACAATGCTTTACAACAAATTCAAGAAAAGAAACGGCTTTAACGACCCGAAATCTATAACCTATCCGACTCATTGTCGCTACTGTGGCGAGAAGGTGTTTTACTACAAGAAAGAACATCCCTCAGGCCGGAAATCTAAAGTTTTCTTTGAGAAACTGGGCAAACCGTGGCCAAGACACTTCTGCCACAAGTTCTTGAACACAGACAAGGGAAATATTTTAGATTCATAACCCTGGAAACGTACTGCCATCGGAAATTGAGACAGTGCCCCAAATTTCCGATGGCAGTACAGAAACACTTTCAACTCAAACCCTATGATAGAGGAAAGTAAATGAGTAATGAAAAAAGAGCGATAATTGCTCAAGTTCATACAAACAAATATTCCACTACAGAAGACGATGAAATTCGATCGCTTTGGTGGTCTGCATGGAGCATCAAAAACGGTGAAACAGTTCGTTGGCAACATATAAATCTTCCAGGTGGGTCATTTCATCAAAAAATATCTGTTCCATATGGTGATACGTCAACTGAAACTCCTAAAGTTTTAGAAGCTAAGCTGATACCTAATCACCCTATATTACAACAAAAGGTTTTACCTATTTTTTTTCAAGGTGATTACGATACTGCTGTTTTTCAGGCATTCAAACAGGTTGAAATCGCCGTCCGAGAGGCAGGAGGCTATGAGGCAACAGACTACGGAACTGACCTAATGCGTAAGGCGTTCCATGTCGACAGAGGTAAGTTAACTGACTTAAATCAACCCCCCACAGAAAGACAAGCACGATCAGACCTGTTTGCAGGTGGGATCGGGGCATATAAAAACCCCAGTAGTCACCGAAATGCAGAATTTACCGCGGAAGAAGCAGTTGAAGTGATAATTTTGGCAGGACATCTTCTTCGGATAGTTGATTTCCGTAATCAGCCTGAGGTGAGTTAGCGTAAATGCAGGTTTTGCCATGAATCACTACAATATTATTAGTTGTGAACCACAAACCAAATCTGAAAAGGAGTAATAATAGTGGATATGGAAAAATTGGTTTCGGAAGAATTACCAAAGGTAATTGCTACCCAAACGGCTAAATTGACTTTTAACTACCTTATGAGGTGTGTAAAAGAGCGTGTTGAACGTAGTGTGAAGTTGATGTCAAAATATATGGACGAAAAAGTCGCTCAAGGCGACACATGGAGAAATGATTGGTTCGCTGAAAATGAAGTATCTAATCGTCACATTCCACTTCAATTATTGGAGAAAACCATAAAAGAGATTATCAACGACTCTCAGGAAAGAAAAAGTGTGCACATTGCTAAATTCTGGGTAAATGTTTGTGGTACATCTAATTCTAATATAGATGAAGCAACTGCTTTTTCATATTTTAAAGTAATAGAGTCATTATCGTGGAGACAATTATGTATAATCAGACTTATAGTGCTATGCAGAAATCAGGCAGTAGATCTTCGTCATATATCTGGTGAGGATGTAGAACAAATGCCTCAGGATGAGCAGGCACGTTTTTATTTTATTAGCAGAGAGTACGAAGAATTGATGGATAATCACTACATTGAATCGGCATCCATTATGAGATCTTCAGAAAGCAATGACATGTAGTGCCAACGTTTATTCAGACCACAATTTCGCAAAGTTAAGAGAAGGTTTGTCTTTGAAATTCCATAGGTGTCAGATCCCCTAACGCCGAATGCGGGCGTTTTTGGTGATACACCTGTGTGATAAAATGACCGATACGATCTCTCGCTTCATGGATGTTCTGATAGTCGTTGAGATGAACTTCTGCCTCCTTGAGAGTTCGGATGAGGCGTTCAGCATAACCATTCTCCCAAGGACGGTCTCCTCTGTGTGCTAATGAAACCTCAATCCCATGACACCTGAGAGTCGAGATATAAGCACTTGAAAGATACTGCACGCCTTGATCAGAGTGGTGGATCTCTGGAACGCTTTGGAAACCCAACGCTTCTTGGAGCGGTTTGAGCATCAGAGATTGGTTCAAGTGCTAACTCAGAGGTTCTCCAGGCTTTGATCATTCGGGTGAAGACATCCATGAGCAGAGCGACATAGATGATGTGAACTTTCGCCGCTAAGTGCCTCAAGAACGACAATCTTGGTTTAGAGAGTGGCCCGAATTTCCGGTGGCAGTACAAAAATTCTGTTCAACCTACTCTCCTTCTACCAGTCCCATCAATCTATTGCTAAAACCTTCAATTGCGGTTTTAGATACACCATTCACCCAAGAAGGGATATGATCCAAAATATCCTTACGCTTCCGACAGTAGAATCCGCTCGACTCTCTCTTTCGCTTCTTCCACAATGGCATCGCCTTCTTGTTGTAAACGTTTTGCATAGCCGCGAATTTCGGTAATATGGTTGACAATTTCAGTCTGTTTTTCTTCGTCAGGCATTATTATCTTTAATCTCCTCACAACACCTTTTGTTATCCCAGTAACTGTACCTCCGGTTATCTCTCTTTGTATTTGTAACTGACCAAGACACGAATTCAAAAAGTTAAGCAGGTAGACAGGGTTTACATTATCCCTTGTTCTCAGTAAGAACAGATGCTCATTTATATTCTGTCCTATATGTGTTGGATTACTGACGATTCCAATTTTTCCGGTAGTCGCGCCATCTTTTACTAAAAGGAGATCATTCAGTTGCGTTTCTGTTTTGTTATGTAGATAATGGAATTCCCATGGAACGTATCTCGGCGTGCTGACTTCTATCTCGCACTGATTATTTATATGTTCACCACCGAAACTTAAAACGCCAGATTCTATATTGGCAACTCCGCCTTCTGGACGCATTCCGCTTCCTATTAACTGCAACAAACCAATAAGACTTTCTACATTATCTAAGCCGTTTAATAGATTTTGCAAAACTTTATAGTGTTCTTGATAGTAGAAGGAATCAATACGCCTGCCCGCTGTTTCACCAGTATAAACTACAAAACACCTTTTTTCTTCAGTGATTGGTATCTCAACGCCCAACTCTGCCAGCATATAGTCATCAATTGAATCTAAAATTGCGTCCGCCTCCTGATCCTTCTGCTTTTTTGCCGTATAAGCGGCTTGCATAATCTCAATGATGTCATTTTGGATGCTCAGTGCTGGCAGGATAACTTTGAGGGAACGCAAGGCTTTATAATCAAGTGCGGGGCGAGTTCCACCCGTTATTTCTCGAATTGACAAAGATCGACCTAAAGTTGAATTAAGAAAAGCAGCTATGTAACGTGGGCTAGTGATGTTTGCAAATTGGGAGTTGAGTTGAAACCGAACAGAATGCTGGTTTATATTTCCCTCAAAGTTATCAGGTATAACTGCAACACTTCCGATGCGTCCTGTTATTGTAAATGCCAAATCGTCCTTTTTAAGTTTAGACCGTCTGAGCATACTGTTATGTACTTCTGTCGTGATAAATTTTGCATCACTCAGATCAATTCCATATTCCGTAACATTTTGGACTCTTAAAAACGGTACACCAGAGGCATCTGTATAGTAATTTTCATCAACCTTTGGTGTGGCTCCACTGGAAAGGTCCCTTATTAAGGTTCCCAAATTCATCACATCAAATTGAACCTTTCCCACCGTTTGCATAATAGCCTTAAATTTTGGTTGGTAATAGTAGGAATCAATCCGCTGATTAATTGTTTCGCCCCGATAGGTGAGGAAAATTTGGTTTTCCCTATCAGGGCTTACCCGAAAAAATCCAGGACTTCCGTGCTTATGAACCTTCGATATTCCTCGTAGATCATGTCAAGGTCGTTAACACTGTCCTTTCGTCCTGTTGCGTCATAGCCGATACGCTCAGCTACTGCCATAAAGATGGGATGATTGGCGTTTTCTTGCACCCACTCGCGGATATCTTCCCCATTTTTATCTGCCAACTCCTCTTTTATGGTGTCAATCTTTTCCTTGTATTCCGCTTTGATTTCGCTTTCCCATTCTGAGTCAGCAGCCGCTTTAAATTCCGTCTTGTATTCCTTCTCCAGCACATCGAGATCTTTTTTTTGTGTCTTAAGTTGCGCATTTGCCGATTTCTTGTGGATAAGTTCAAATTCTGATGAATCTTTGAGTGGTGTGTCCCGAACAAACCGCTCGCGCAAACGTAAAAACTTTTGTGTTGGGCTTTTTCCCAATTTACGATTCAGGTCTTCAATGTTATCCAAAATCCCTCGAAATTGGGGCTGATAGAGATCTGTCACTGCGACTTGCGCGGGACAGCCCCGCTCACCAATAACCTTGCTCTTCTCATCCTCAAGTTCTTCAACCCGTGGGATATAAACTGCCTCATTCTCCCCTGTGATCCGGTTTATATTGGCTTGATAGAGGCTATATTCCGTTTCCGAAAACTTTTGGAGCAATAGAATAGAGGGTTTCACACCTGCCTCATAATACTTGAAAGCAAACCGTGGCAGCGAAACAACAGCGAGAATTTTGAACCGCTGTTCAATATAATCCCGGACATATTGCAAAGACGAATTGTTTAGAATCCCATCAGGCAAGATAATTGCGAGTTTACCTGTTTCCCACTTGAGAAAATCAAAGCAGCGTTCAAGAAATAGAATTTCTGTCTTTTGAGAATTTCTCCGTTTTCCGAGTTCGTAATCATCAAGATAATCTGATTCTTCCTTTTTGACCACAGCACCAAAGGGCGGATTGGTAAGGATTATATCAAATTCCTCTTTTTCAAAATCTCTGTGCTGGTCATGAATTTTATTAAAGCCGATGAGGGCATCGCTACCAATGACATTACTATGTCCATCATCATGGAGGATCATATTCATTTTGGCCACGCGAGCGATTGCATCATTCACTTCAATCCCAAACAACTTATCTCTGGCGAAATCGTGCCAGTGAGAACGGTGTTCATGGCTTTCTTCATCGTAAAATTCGGATGCCTGTCTCTGGATGTGCTCCATCGCATATAACAAAAAACCCCCCGATCCACACGCGGGGTCAAGAATTCGTTCCTCATGGTGCGGTTCAATCATTTTGATTATGAACTCAACTAACTCACGTGGTGTGAAATATTGTCCCATATCACCCCTGAAATAACTTCCTAAGAACCGCTCGAATGCAAGTCCTTTCACGTCCAACTCAGTTGCGTTGAGGTTAATGCCTTGCAAGTGATTAACGACTGAAAAGACCGTTCTGTCATCAATATCAATTTCTCTCGTAAAGACTTCTGGGTCTTGCGCTTTTGCTTCCTGATACAATACTTTAATCCGATCCGCAACCGAATTCGGAGTTTCATGCGTTTTAATCTGGAAATTGTAAGGATTACCGGCCCGCCTCGGTTTTTTTTCATCTCGAAGTTTGATAAATAAAATCTTAGAAAGTTCATCAAACGCCTCGGCTGGGGCAAGTTGCCCTGAATTCCGAAGTGTATTGTGGCATTTATCAAGAACACGGATAAGATCTCTCCGTCCAACTGCTTGTATATCCCAATCTTCATCATCTTTTTTATACCGCCACTCCTGGATCTTACCATATCTGACCGGAATATCCGCGATGACATTCTGATCCCTTTCTCCTTGTGCAAAATCTTTGACATTAAAAAAACGTCGCGTATTGCCTGCAATAACAGCCGTATATTCTCCACGTAAAGCGTTACAGTTACCAAAAGCCTGGTCAACTGCCTGGCTGAATTCTGCTTCAGAAGTTTCGTCTTTTTTGCACTCAACGACAATGAACGGATCTTTCTTGTCATTATCTCGGAAAACCACAACGTCAGCGAAAACGTACGGAGTTCGCCCTGGAACAGACACTTCCAGATCAATCCTATTTTCAGGATATTGATACCGCTCAATCAACTCAACATAGTACCGCGCTCGGACCTGTTCCTCAGGGTCAGTAAATTTATATTTCTTATCGGGAGCAACATAGTGAATTGTTGTCCCTTCGTTAAAGATCTTAATATAACCTTTCTGCTCTCCGATCTGGAGGAAATCTATTTGTTTGTTACTCATTTGGAAAACTTGCTCCTATAATAAAATTGACAATTATCAGAAGTCTTAACAGCAATTTCTTTTATTTTTGAATCTTCATCATTAGTTTTAGGACTTACGCAGCAGCGATTTATATCGCAGAGGATTTCAGTTGTTGACAAAGGTATTCAGAAAGTAAT
>VXNX01000010.1 GCA_009840385.1 Candidatus Dadabacteria bacterium | reverse complement strand
ATGCTTCTGCTTACAGAGAAGTGGAATCCTCTCGGTGGAGTACCAGGCTAAGATTTGATGCTGCCGTGCTTTCCTGAGAAAGGCTTGGCTTTAAGTGTCGAGCCGAATGGAAAGCGCAGGATTTTTTAAGAATCCGTTTTGTTTCGGCCAGGCAGTCCGAAACTTTATAAAAGTTTGCGAGGCGGCCGCAGCTTCAGATGCTTTTTGATGCGGCGGTTGCCGAGCGAATAATTCCTTGCTCCTAAGGCAGGGGAGAGCCGGTTTACAGGTGGTAGAAAAAGGGGGGCTTTCGAGTCCCCCTCTTTTTTTGCTTTTTCCGTCTTGTCAGTTTCCTGACTTCAGTCAGGGAAAGGTTCTGGAGTTTTTATTCCTCTTCTTTTCTCTGGACAAGGATCACCCACTTTCCTTTCTGGACGGGTTTTTCAGCGTCCTTGTGAGTAAATACGTTTACCTCGAAAATAAAAAATCCCATGTTCGGGCGCTTGTGTTCCCTTTTTTCAACGAGCTTTCTCGTTATGTGAATGGTGTCGCCCGGGAATACCGCTCCCGAAAATCTCCAGTCTTCAAGACCCATGAAAGCGACGGTCGCGAGTCTCGGCATGGTGAACCATAAGCCCGTGGCTATGGACGTGACCAGCATGCCGTGAGCTACCCTTGTCTTGAACACGGTTTTTTTGGCGAATTCCTCGTCTATGTGCATATTGTTGTAATCTGCGGAAAGTCCTGCGAAGTTGACGATATCAGCTTCAGTAATCGTCCTGCCTGAGCTTTTATGCTCGTCTCCCTCGTTTAGATCTTCGTAGAAAAGTCTTGGCATTTTCGTTCTCCTTTTTTACCCCGCTGGTTTGAATTTGGGCAGGGTGACTTCATCGGTAACGTCATCGAACACCACCTGCACTTCCATGCCGATGGACACGTCAGCGGGATCTACATCCACAACGTTGGACATCATCTTCACTCCCTCATCCATCTCGATAAGGGCCACAACGTAGGGAGGCTCTCCCTTGTAAGCTTTAGACGGTCCCATGTGGTGTATGGAAAAAGTCCACACTTTCCCCCGTCCCTCGCTCTCCACCCACTCTATGTCCTCGCTCATGTCCCCTCCCGGGGAAAGAGCCCTGGGGTAAAAGAAAAACTCCCCTGTCTCCCTGGACCTCGGGATAACCAGCCTGTGCTCCTTCGCCGCTTCCCAAAACGGCTTTGTCTCCGGCCGGAACTCAGGCAGCGGCTTGTTGTATTCTTTTTTCTCTTCAGACATCTCTGTTCTCCTTGGTTTGTTTTAGTTAAGCGGCTGGTTGCCCAGTACCACCGTGCTGTGAGCAGACACTATCCCACCGTTTCCGTGCACCACGGCAACCTCAGGGTCCTCCACCTGTCTCTTCCCCGCGTCTCCCCTTAGCTGCAACGTAGCCTCAACCACATGGTGCATTGCTCCGAGGTGTGCCTGACTCAAGAGTCCCCCGTGGGTGTTAACAGGAAGATCCTTTCCTATCTCCATTCTTCCCTCAAGCGCGAACGCTCCTCCGTCCCCCTTGGGAACAAAACCCAGTCCCTCTAGCTCAAGGAGCACTGTTATGGTGAAACAATCATAAAGAAACGCTATGTCAACGTCACTTGGCTCTATCCCCGCCGTTCCGAAAGCCTTCTGTCCCGATCTCTCAACTGCGTTGTATATCTGATCAAGGTTCTCGAGGGTTGTGAGGTACTGATGTGAGTATCCCTGTCCCATTCCCCACAGGTACGCGAGATCGTTCTCTATTCCAAGCTCCTTAGCCTTGTCCTCCGTAGTCACTATGAAGGCGGCTCCTCCGTCTGAGATAATGGAGCAGTCATACTTTGTAAGGGGTTCAGCTATGACTCTTGACCCAAGAACGTCCTCTATCGAGAGAGGATCCTTGTTCATTGCGTTCTCCTTGTCAGCGGCGTGCTTTCTCATTGTCACTGCCACAGCCGCCAGATGCTCTCTTCTGGCTCCCCAGTCATGCAGGTATCTCTGCGCCGCGAGGGCGTATCCTCCAGGGGTGGTCAGTCCATAGGGGAATTCAAACTCAGCGTGGCACATCTCCCTTATAAGGGCAAGCATCCCCGAAGACGATATCCCGGACAGCGTGTTGTCCCCCCTTACGCAGAGCACAACTTCTGACTGTCCGGACGCTATCGCCATCGCGGCTTCCGCTACCATCCACACCGCTGTCGCTCCCCCCACTGCCACGGAGGAGAAAAACCTCGGGTTCATGCCGAAGTAGTCTGCAAACGTGGTGCAGTGCATAAAGGTGTGTTCCACTAGTGAGAATGCCGTTACGAGGCCGTCAACGTCCTCTTTTTCTATCCCCGCGTCCTCGATGGCCAGTTTTGAAGCTTCGCTCAGGAAGTGAAAGGAGCTTTTGTCCGGGATTTTTCCCTGTTCCGTTTCACCCACACCGGCTATAACCACTTTTTTCTTCTTAAGAAGTTCTCGGGTCTCTTGTATGCCCGGAAGATTCTCTGACATTGTAGTGCTTCCTCCTTACTTAAAACATTCAAAAATTCCGTATCATATTACTATATATTGCCTGCGATTGCCAAGCTAAATCCCAAGTTCGCGCGAAATAACGATACGCTGTATCTCCGAAGTGCCTTCGGTAATGGAAGCCAGCCTCGCGTCGCGGTAGTACCTCTCCGCGTTGTACTCGACGCTGTAACCGTAGCCCCCGAGCACCTGCAGGGCCTCTGTGGCTACCGACTGCACTATCTCGGCCGAGTACAACTTGGCCATGGAAGCCTCCTTGAGACATCTTTTCCCGTTGCTGTAGAGCCAGGCGGCCTTGTAAACCATGAGTCTTGCAGTTTCTATTTTTACCGCCATGTCGGCGAGCTTGAAGCTTATGGCCTGGAACTTCGATATGGGCCTTCCGAACGCTTCTCTTTCCTTTGAGTACTGAAGGGCGTACTCGAAAGCAGCCTGCGCTATTCCGACGCTTTTCGCGGAGTGGGTTATGCGCGCTCCGAGCAGCGTTTCCATCGCTCCCGCAAATCCTCCTTCTCCCACGAGCAGGCTATCCTCGGGAACCTCGCATCCCTCGAATATAAGTTCCGAGGTGTCCGCGGAACGATGTCCCAGCTTGTGCATCTTTCCGCTGACGGAGAACCCCGGGGTGCCCTTGTCAACTATGAATATGCTTATTCCGTGACCCTTTTTCGTCTTGTCGGTGTAGGCGGCCACCACCGCGTAATCGCACATCGTGCCGTTTGTTATCCAGGTCTTCGTGCCGTTAAGCACATAGCGGTCTCCCTTTTTTTCCGCTTGGGTTCTTATGCTCCGCGCATCGGAACCGGCGTTGGGTTCCGTGATTCCAAGAGAGCCTATTATTTTGCCCTCAATTCCGGGGACGAGATATTTCTGCTTCTGCTCCTCGGAGCCGAATTTGTATATAGGAAACATTGAAAGGCTCGTGTGAGCGTTGATGCACATAGCTATGCCGGCGTTAACCCTTCCCATTTCCTCTGAGAATATGCAGTCCATTATCTTGTCTTGGGCGACCCCTCCGTATTCTTCCGGAAAGGAGATTCCAAGCAGCCCGATTTCTCCGAGCATGGGAAACAACTGCTTGGGAAAGGTCTGGGTGGCTTCCGCTTCTTCGACCAGCGGTTCTATCTCGTTCTGGGCAAAATCCACTATCATTTCCCGGAACATGCGCTGTTCGTCTGTGAATTCAAAATCAATAGGCAATTTGCCGTCCTCCCTGTACCAATCCTCACTTAGCGAGAAAGTTTTTCGGGAAGGCAGTATAGCCGTTTTAGTCCGCTGTGGCAAAGGAACTTTGCGATTACCCTAAAAACTGGGAAATGCGCACAATGCGACGAGAGCTTCGACATAAAAGAGATGGAAGCGGACCATATTGATCCGTGGGTGGAAGGCGGCAAGACTGAAGAGGATAATTGTCAGCTGTTATGCAGAGAGGATAATAGAAGGAAATCTTCAAAATAAGAGGAGGAAAAGCATGGAACCAAAAGAGCTAGCCTGGCTCGGCATGAACCGTCTCAAGGAAGCGGTTCTGTTGGAGCTTTCCAGAGAAGAAGGGTCAATAACAAGAACCGATATTTCAAAAAGACTCGGCCTTCCCTTCCGCTACAAGAACTGCAACTGTAGAAAAATAGTTATAGCCGTTTTATGGGAACTGGAAAGGGAGAAAAAAGTAAGCGCGGTAAAGGGAAAGGACAATGTCGCGAAAATCGGCTTTCAGAGCTCCCGAATAGAGACAGGAGCATGTTCAAAAAATAATTTATGGGCCTTAGTCTGGTTGGTACGTGGATATATATATTGTCTGCCTATAGACCTTTTTGAAAAATCACTCACCCAAGCTGAAACTTTCTCAGCTTCACCCTTGTATTTAGGTTTGCCTCCTGCTTTTATTTCAGCATATCGGCGTAGAAAGTATGAGAAGAGATCGGCTAACTGAATCAGAGTAACGTTTTCTGAATTACAGAAATATGGAACATCTACAATCTGATCTAATTGGAGGTTTTTTGTCTTCCGATCGTAGTATTCATCACTCCAGCTAGGGGGTCTTAAGATAATATCTGTAAAACGAGCTTCTTCCCGATCTTCATTGTCGAAAATATAAATTGTATGGCCCTTATTTCTTCCAATGTTTTGGCAGTATTTTTGCATTGCCAGAACCAAGTGAAATGCTAAATAGCGCCACACCGTATTCAGTTCATCAGGAAAAGATATATCCGATCTTGCAGCGTTGTACGATTCTTTCAAGACAGATGTATATACAACATGATGTTTTCTCTTTGCAAGCCATTTAAAAATAGCAGAGATAATATCCGAACGCTTTTTGCCATCAATGTTGTAGAAAATACCTTTTCCAGAATAAAAGTCCCTAGTATGAAATTCTCTCACTTGACGTCCTGTGATTTCAGAGAGATACATCAAGAGTTCTTCCCAATGAGCCTTTGTTAAATGCATGCGCGTGACATCTACGACAACACCAACCATAACAGCGACAGGCTCATCCCCCATACCACTCTCGTCACAATAGCACAGCTTCACTCCTTTTATACTACCTGACTTCTTAGTCCTAAGTCTGGGATTTACCCTTTTCCCTTGTGTAACATTCTATGTAATTCCCCATAAACCAAAAAAGTTCCTTTTTAGGTGCGGGGGTTGTTTTCACTCCGCAAGAGGAGTATATTATAAGCAACGTCAGCGGGAAGGTGTCCCCCCGTTTAAATACCCATGGTTTATGTTTACAATATGAGTCATGGACTTTATAAAAGAAAATTGGCCAATAATTTCTCTTATTTTTCTTATTGCCGGGGTTACTTGGAAAAGTAGGGGATGGGTATCCTCCATTGAGAATGATATCGGAGATTTGAAAAAATCGGTAAGGAAAATCGAGGGTTTTCTTAAGTCACTTTTTCCTTCTACTACCTCAACAAACAGTCCTATTAACCTGACTGACCTAGGTAAAAAAGTATCACAAGAGATTCAAGCCTCTGAGTGGGCAAAGCAAACTGCTCCTGGGCTCATCGTTCAGGTTGAAGGCAAAAGCCATTACGATATTCAGGAATATTGTTTCGAACATGTCAAAAGAGAGTCCGTTCTAACTGAAGAAATGGACGAACGGGTCAGGTCTTCTGCATATAATAACGGGATAGAGAAATGGCAAGTATTAAGAGTTTTGGCTATCGAGCTAAGAGACACTTTTTTCGAACAGCTCAAGATGGATAAAAATGCGGATTACTAAATATTGCGTTCATCCAAGTATTTTCCCTTAGAATACAGGTGCGATGTGTAACATTCTATATAATTCCCAAAAACTTTAGTTGACATTTCCGGTGAATAGAGAGTAGTATATGAAATGTTCCACCTTCCGGTTGCCGCCGTAGCCGTTTTTTCCCTCACGGGATCAAGTGGCTTCGGCGGCTTTTTCTTGACCGATTCCGGGTAGCCCTGAGCTGCGTCGCGGATGGAAGATTTCACGGTTCTGCACGCGTGAAAACGGCTTATTTTTGGGTAGTTGAGCGGGTGGAGAGGTTCAAGTTCCCCGAGCCGGGAAAAACTTCAGCTGAGCTGCAAAAAAACACTTGACAAAGGGGAGTGGGGTTTGGTTTAATGAGAATCGGGTGAGG